>JBAXOH010000048.1:0-5992 GCA_037133335.1 bacterium | reverse complement strand
ATATTAAGCTTGGTCTTAGATATAAGAACTATTGGTAAAGTTATTTATTTTAAAATTAGTGATATGCTCAACTTACGATTTTTTGATGTGAGTATATTAAAAAATCAGTGGGTAAAACTTAACGTTGAAGCTCTAAAAAATCAGCTTGGGTTAGAAAAATTTGATGCACAAATTAAAGAAGTGCAAAATAACCAAGATTTGTCTTCAGAACAGAAAGAAAAAATAAAAACTGCTTTTCAGCAAGCGAAAATTTTTAAAATAACTGAAAAATTATCAGGCGAAAAAATTGAAGGAGTAAGTACATATCATTATAAATTTATTATTGATAGAGCTGGAGTTAAGATTTTTTATATAGAGGTTAATAGAATTATACGAGGTAGAGAAATAACTCAAAAAGAACTAATTGATTTTGATAAAAATCTTGAAGAGGTAGAGTCGCCTGCTGGTGAAATTTTTGTAGGTAAAAAAGATATGTTGCCATATAAAATTGTTTTAAGTTATATAATAAAAAATTCTCCTAAATCAAAAAGCCCAGTAAAAGTTAATTTAAACTTGTTGTTAAAAAATTTTAATAAACCAATTGAAGTTGAGATTCCGGCACAAGTAAAAACAACGGAAGAAATTATCAGTAGTATATTAGGCGGACAAGCAGAGGTTGCTCCAAGCATTGCCACCTCATCTTTAAGTCAGTCAGATTCAAAGATGGATACTGATCAAGACGGCTTAGATGATCAGACGGAAGTAATTTACGGTACGGATTTAGATAATCCGGATACTGACGGTGATGGTTTTAAGGATGGCGAGGAAGTAACTAACGGCTATAATCCAAATGGGCCAGGAAAATTATTAGAATAAATTAGATTAGTTATTTAGTTTTAATTATTTTTTATGTTTTTACCAGCTCATCTAGCCGCTGGCTTGATTATCGGCAAGCTGACAGGAAATTATACGGTCTCATTAATTAGTTCAGTGGTGGTTGATTTAGATCATTTATTGGCCTATTATCGTAGCGGCATTTTATTAAAATTTAAAAAAATGGTTATTGCTTCAACCGTTGAAGCCGCTAGCATTATAAACCAAAGAAATATTTTTCATAATATATTTTTTGTTTTAGCTATTTCAACGATAATTATTTTAATTAATTTTAAAGTTGGCTTGATATTTTTTTTAGCCTGTTTAAGCCATCTACTTCTCGACTCGTTGGATGACTCAAACTATTTTCCTTTTTATCCAAATAAAAAAATAAATTTGCGCGGTCCGATAAAATATTTTTCTAAGCAAGAATTTATTTTTACGCTTATTTTATTTATTATTTTTTTTCTTATTTAAAAGCATGGGTGTTAAAAAAGAAAAATTTATGATTATTGACGGTAATGCGCTGATTCATCGCAGTTTTCACGCTCTACCTCCCCTAACCACTAAAACCGGAGAGATCATTAATGCGGTTTATGGTTTTACGACCGTATTAATTAAAGCGTTGCGAGAATTTAAGCCTGAGTATGTGGCTTTAACTTTAGATAGAAAAGAAAAAACTTTTCGTCATGAGCAATTTAAGGATTATAAAGGCACCCGAGTTAAAGCGCCCGACGAATTATACGCGCAAATTCCTCGAGTTAAAGAAATTGCGCAGGCGTTTAATATTCCTATTTTTGAGCTGGCAGGTTTTGAGGCGGATGATTTAATCGGTACTTTAGCTAAGAAAATTGATAAAACCGTAGAAAAAATAATTATAACCGGGGATATGGATACCATGCAATTGATAAACGATCATACCAAAGTTTTTACCATGAAGCGCGGTTTAACCGATTCTGTAATTTATGACACCAAAGCCGTCAGAGAAAGGTATGGACTAGATCCGGAGCAAATGATTGATTTTAAGGCTTTGCGCGGCGATCCGTCTGATAATATTTCGGGCGTTAAAGGTATTGGCGAAAAAACTGCGACCGAACTTTTACAAAATTTTAAAACTTTAGACGGAGTTTATAAAAATATAAAATCACATAAAATTAGAGATCGGGTTAGGGAATTGCTGGCGCAATATAAAGATAATGCTTATATGAGCAAGGAGCTAGCCACTATAAAATGCGATGTTAAAATTGAATTTGATTTAGACAAGGCGCGCTTCGGGCAATTTGACCAGGAAAAATTAGCTAATTTGTTTAACGAATTGGATTTTCGTTCACTTTTGTCTAGATTGTCTGGTTTAGCCGAAGACGCGGAAAAGCACTTAGTGAAAAGCGAGGATTATGAGCCGACAGATAAATTTAAAAGGAATTTAAAATTATTTAAGTATGCGTTGATTAATGATGAAGTAAAATTTAATAGTTTTTTAAAAAAATTACAGGTGCAAAAAGAATTTGCCTTTGATACGGAGACAGCCAACTTTAATCCGGTAACGGCTGAATTATTAGGCATAAGCTTTAGTTGGCAATCGGGCGTTGCCTATTATTTAGAGATTATAAATAAACAATCAGAAGCAAAAAGTAATTTATTTGATTATCAGAAAGAAAAAACAATAAACAATAATTGGTTAGAAAAATTAAAGCCTATTTTTGAAGATGAAAAAATAAAAAAATCCGGACATAATATTAAATTTGATATTGAGGTTATGGCTAGTTTAGGCGTAAAAGTTAAGGGCGTAGCCGCCGATTCCATGGTGGCATCATACCTTTTAAATCCAGGTAGCCGCCAGCATAATTTAGATGCGGTAACTTTTAGCGAGTTTAATCACCAAAAAATTACCAAAGAAGATTTATTGGGTAAAGGCAAGGATAAAATAACTTTTAGCGAGGTAGCGGTTGAAAAATTATATAATTATTCTTGCGAGGACGCGGATTTTACTAATCGCCTTGTTAAAAAATTAATACCGGAATTAAAAAAGAAAAAATTAATTAAATTATTTGAAGAAATTGAAATGCCGTTAGTTTTAGTTTTGGCTATAATGGAAACTAACGGCATAAAAATAAATAAGGAATTTTTGTCCGACATGGGGAAGTCGGTAGATAAAATAATTAATCGTTTAACAAAAAAGATTTATGAATTAGCCGGGCTGGAGTTTAATATAAATTCAACCCAGCAACTGCGGGATATTTTATTCGAAAAATTATCTATACCGGCTATGGGAATTTCTAAAAATAAAACCGGTTTGTCCACCGGAGCTGATGAATTGGCTAAATTAAAGGGCCAGCATCCGATAATCGATTTAATTCAGGAATATCGCGAAGTGGTAAAATTATCAACTACTTATATTAAGGCCTTGCCTGAGTTGGTAAATTCTAAAACCGGACGGCTTCATACTAGTTTTAATCAAACCGTTACTGCCACCGGCCGATTGTCTTCAACCGAGCCCAATATGCAAAACATACCGATTCGCACCGAGTTGGGGCGGGAGATTCGTAAAGCTTTTGTTGCCGATAAAGGTTATAAATTATTATCGCTTGATTATTCGCAGATTGAGTTAAGGTTGGCTGCGCATATGGCGGGCGATAAAAAAATGATTGAGGCTTTTAAAAAAGGCGAAGATATTCATACGGCCACGGCTGCGGAAATCAATCAGGTCGCGCTTAGCGAAGTGACTTCGGAAATGCGCCGAGAGGCTAAGGCGGTAAATTTTGGCATTTTATACGGCCAGGGGCCGCATGGTTTATCTCGGGGCGCCGATATTCCTTATGCAAGGGCAAAAGAATTTATTGATAAATATTTTTTAGTTTATAAAGGCGTTAAAAAATTTGTGGATAGTACTATTGAAATGGCCAGAGATAAAGGTTATACTGAAACTCTATTTCAAAGGCGCCGGATACTGCCGGAAATAAATTCGTCGGTTATACAGGTTAGAAAAGGAGCTGAGCGTATGGCGAATAACACGCCGCTTCAGGGTACGGCCGCGGATATTATTAAAGTGGCGATGATTAGAATCCAAGAGTTATTAAATAAAAATTATCAAGTTAATGAAATTAAAATGTTGCTTCAGGTGCACGACGAATTAGTGTTTGAAGTAAAAGAAGATCTAGTAAAAAAAACGGCGATTGAAATTAAAGATATTATGGAAAGCGTAATGAAATTAAAAGTCCCCTTAGGAGTGGACGCGAGTTTCGGGGATAATTGGGGAGAAATGGAAAAAATTTAATAGGTAACATTTTTATGAATATAAATTTAAAAAATAAAAAAATCGCTATTTTAGGGTTAGGATTAGAGAATTTATTCTTGGTTAAGTATATTTTAAAACATAAAGTTAAATGCGAGATTACGGTTTGTGATGCTCGTGTTGAGATAAAAAATAAATTGCCGGCTCTTTGGCAGTTAGGTAAGGCGTATAATAAAAATTTGGGCAAATTTGATGTTTTGTTTCGTGCTCCCGGTTGGCCGTTAAATTGCCCCGGCATTAAAATAGCCAAGAAAAAAGGAGTAATAGTTTCTAGCCCGATGCAATTATTTTTTGAGCTTAGTCCATCTAAAAATATTATCGGCGTGACCGGCACTAAAGGCAAAGGCACGACCGCCAGTTTAATTTATGAAATTTTAAAAACCGCCGGTAAGCGAGTTTGGCTAGGCGGAAATATCGGGGTGGCGCCGTTTTCGTTTATTGATAAAATTAAAAAAACCGATTGGGTGGTTTTAGAGTTGTCTAGTTTTCAATTAGAAAACACGACCGTTAATCCGTATATCGCCGTGATAACTAATTTTTACTCGGAGCATTTAGCACCGGCCGATCCGAATAATCCTAATTACCATAAAAGTTTAAAAGCTTATCGAGATGCTAAACTTAATATTGTTAAATATCAGAATAAAGAAGATAAGGCGGTTTTAAATTACAAATTACAAATTACAAATTACGAATTAAAGGCGAAGGGCCAAAAAATTTATTTTAAAAAGTCTGAACTGAAGTCTAGATTAATTGGCGAGCATAATAAAGAAAATATTGCGGCCGCGGTTGAAGTTGCGAAAATCGTGGGCGTGAAACAAGAGATTATTAAAAAAACTGTAGCTAATTTTAAAGGGTTGGAACATCGGCTAGAATTAGTGCGAGAGTTGGACGGAATTAAATATTACGATGACAGTTTTGCTACTACTCCTGGATCAACCATAATAGCTTTAAAATCTTTTACTACACCGATTGTTTTATTTTTGGGCGGTGCTGATAAAGAAGCGGATTTTAGTGAGTTAGCTAAAGAAGTTAAAAAACGATGCAAGTTTGTGGTTTTGCTAAACGGCAAGGCTAAGCCAAGAATAAAAAAAGAATTATTAAAAGTTAAATTTTCTGAAAATAAAATTAAACTAGTTAATAATATTAAAGATGCTGTTTTGTCGGCGCACGAGCAAGCCAATAACGGAGATATAATATTATTATCTACGGCTTGCGCCAGTTTCGGCATGTTCAAAAATTATAAACAAAGGGGCGATTTATTTAAAGCTGAGGTTAAAATTTTAAAATAAAAAAAACAAAGCCATTACGGCTTTGTCATAAAGCGTCAAAATTGACGATTGATTATTAAATTTTATTCGTTATTGCTTTCTTCTTCTGATTCTTCTTGAAGCGGGTTTAACTGCAATGGTTGTAGAGTAACGATTTCTAGCTCGGTGCCGCAGTTTAAGCAGGTAACTAGATCTTTTTCCGATGATTCTTCGTCAATAATAATATCACTTGAGCAGACCGGGCATTGAGTTGTTTGCATAAGTTAAACTTGTATTTTAATAATTATTAACCTATTATAATATTAGCAAAATTTAAGTATATTTACAAGAATTTGATAAAATATGATAATTTTTCTCTACGGTCAAGATAATTTCAGAAGCCGTTTAAAATTAAATGAATTAAAGGATAAATATCTACGCGAGATTGATAAATTAGGCAGCGGGCTTAAAATTATTAATGGCGCCAAAGCGAATTTTTCTGAAATTACGGCGGCCGTTAGCCCGTCGTCCTTATTATCTAAAAAGCGTTTAATAATTATTGAGGACATTTTTATTAATAAAGATAAGCTGATTTTTGAAA
>JBAXOH010000047.1:0-6074 GCA_037133335.1 bacterium | reverse complement strand
AATGAAATTAACTAACCTTGAAATTAACAACGACGGCGACTTAAAAAATTTACACAAACGGATTGACCAAATTATAAAAAACAGCTAAATTATAACTACATTTTATTAAGGAGGAGTGCTTAAGCAGGCACTCCTTTATTGTCTATTAATATGTTGATAAATAGCGGAAAATTCATAGTTATAGACGGGATAGACGGTTCGGGCAAGACTACACAAACAAAACTTTTGGCCGAAAGACTGATGTGGCTCGGCTTTGATGTTGAAATAGCTGATTTTCCCCAATACAATACTAAATCGGCCGGTTTGGTTGAAGAATATTTAAGCGGCAAATATGGCTCAGCTAAAGAAGTCGGACCTTACCGCGCCTCTATCTTCTACGCCTGCGATCGCTACGACGCCGGCTTCAAAATAAAAAAATGGCTGGAGGAAGGCAAAATTGTTATTTCCAACCGCTATGTTACGGCCAACATGGGACATCAAGGCGGTAAAATTAAAAATCCACTGGAAAGAAAACATTTTTTTGACTGGATCCATCAGCTTGAATATGAAATTTTTAACATACCAGAGCCTGATTTAAATATTATTCTTCACGTAGAACCGAAAATTTCTAAAATTTTAGCCGAACAAAGGCAAAGGCAAGACTGGCTCGGAAAAACTAACGACATTCATCAAAATAGCCTTGATCATCTTAAAGGGGCCGAACAAACTTTTTTGCAAATCGCCCGAGCTTATCCTAATTTCACTATTATTGAATGCGCCGATAAAAACGGAATCTTACCGCCAGTAAAAATAACTGATTTAATTTGGCAACAAATTACTAGCCGACCAAATATTTTTCCCAAAACGGCAAAGCCGATCGTAAAACGAAAAATGCTGATTCAGCGATTACTACCAAATTCCTTTATGCCCACGCGAGCCGAATACGGCCAGCCGCTATTTAATTTATATTCGGCCGTCGGCGCGATAATCGCGCCGCATCAAACCGCGCTAATAAGAATCGGTCTAAAAATTTATTTGCCAAAAAACTATAACGGCTTAATTTTAGATTATCCGGCCAATTTAAAAAATAATCTGATTGCTTCTAAAGACAGAATCGGCCCTGAATTAAAATCAGAAATTATTATTAGCCTAACCAATCTTAGCCTAAGGCCGGCGATCATTACGGCCGGCCAAAAAATTGCGCAAATGCTAATAATTGGCTAAAATGAAATTATGAAATACGATGTCATTATCGGCCTGGAAATCCATGCTGAGCTAAAAACCAAGTCTAAAATGTTCTGTGAATGCAATAATGACGCACAGGGCAAAAAGCCTAATATTACGGTTTGCCCAATTTGCATGGCACATCCGGGAACTTTACCACTGCCCAATAAACAGGCCATAGAATGGACGATTTTAATCGGCCTGGCTTTAAATTGTAAAATCAACGAACTATCTAAATTCGACCGTAAAAACTATTTTTACCCCGACCTGCCTAAGGGTTATCAAATTTCCCAATACGATCTACCAATCGCTTATGACGGCTTCTTGGAAGTTAACGGCAAGCCGGTTTTAATAACCAGAATTCATCTGGAAGAAGACACGGGCAAACTAATCCACCCGGCCGGAAAAAAATATTCCCTAGTAGATTATAATCGCGCCGGCACACCCTTAATTGAGCTAGTAACCGAACCGGTTATTCGCGATGCGGCCACGGCTAAAAAATTCGCTCAAAACTATCAGCAAATATTAAGATCTTTAGATATCTCTAACGCCGACATGGAAAAAGGCGAAATGAGATGCGAAGCCAATATCAGCGTGCAGGAAAAAAGCAAATGGGAATATAATAACGGGCAAATTTTGCCGATTGGCAAATATAAATTGAACCCTAAGGTTGAATTAAAAAATATAAACTCCTTTAGATACATGGAAAAGGCCGTTGATTATGAAATCAAACGGCAAATTAAAGCCTTAGGCGACGGCGAAAAACTGACTCAGGAAACGCGCGGCTGGAATAATGATAAAAACATAACTTTTAGCCAAAGGATAAAAGAAACCTCGGCCGATTACCGTTATTTTCCCGAACCTGACATACCGCCTTTAAAAATTAGCCAAAAATGGATTGAAAAAATTAAAAATCATATGAGCGAATTACCGGCCCAAAAAACTAAACGCTTTATAGATGAATATTTATTTAATGAAAAGGAAGCTGAAATTTTAGCCGGCGATAAAAATTTAGCTAAATTTACCGAGCAAGTTATTTCCGAGCTGCGCGCCTGGATTAAATCTACCGGCGACGATTGGGAAAGACAAAAACACAAATTAGCCAAAGCTACGGCCAACTGGTTAATTAATGAATTATTCAAACATTTAAAAGCCGACGATAAAAGCATAAATAAACTTAAAATTACCCCGGAAAATTTTGCTGAATTTATCTGCCTGGTTTATCAAAACAAAATTAATTCTTCGGCCGCTCAAGCCATACTCGAACATATGTATAAAAACGGCGGCGACCCCACTGATATTATGTCTAATTTAGGGCTAGAGCAACTTGACGACCGGAAAGCTTTAGAAAAAATTATTGCCGAAATAGTATTTAAAAACCAAAAACAAGTTGAGCAATATAAGGCCGGAAAAACCAATGTCTTGCAATTTTTAATCGGTCAAATCATGGCCGCCACGCGGGGCAAGGCTAATCCAAAATTAATGCTAGAAATACTGACCGGAATATTAAAAAATAGCTAAAATAATAATATTAATAATTAAATTTTAAAAGTATGGAAACTATAAATGCTCGTCCAATCCAGCCGGAAAATAATTTAAATTTACCAGAAAAATCAGTTTCAGAATTAGAGGCAGAAGAACACTTTGGACACTACGTTGCCGAAGAATTAGATAGACTACACGAAACCGCGCTGGCAGAGCTAGTTAGAAAAGACAAGATTCCCCTAATTAAGCTTGAGGCTAAAAAAGCGGCTAACACCGGGGACCTCGCCGAAAGGAGTAACAATAATTTTGACGTGGTTGACCATATGATAATGAGAGCGCAAATGGTGGCCGAAGAATTAATAAAAAACAAAAAACAATATTTAAACTAGCCTGTGCATAAACAAAATATTAATTTATAAATTATGCTGATATTTTGTTTAAAATTAGCTAATTTGACAGATTATCTAAGAGTGGTATCATAGGGATAATGTATAAAATCAAATTTACAAATAATAAATTACATATTTTCTCGGGCTTAGTCCTCGAGAGAAAAATTATTTTTTAAAAAAATTCTCCGTTTCAACAAACGGGGAATTTTTTTAGGGAGGAATAACAAAATAATAATAAAAACAAATAAAAATAACGAACATTTTAAAAGGAGGAAGTCATGATAGGAAATAACGAGGGTATTAAATGTGCTTATTTAAAAAAGGGATGTTTGACTAGCGGCCCGGGCTGCACAACCGATCAAATGAAAGATTGCGAAACCGCGAAGCTATGGTCTTTGGCGGACAGCCAAAAATGTCCTGTGTTGAATTTTAAAGATGAATGCGACATACAAGATTTAAGGCGCCTGATGTTGGCTGACGCGGGAGAATGTTGTAATAATGGAGAGTGTTTAAGGAAGCTTTATCCTGAAATTAATGAACAAATTTCGCAAAAGCCTGACCTTAAAGCTATTGCCAAAAACATTCAGCGAAAAAGGTTGCAAAACAAACTGGGACTAGGCAATACTGCCGAAAAACAATGCTGTTTAGACTTAGCCACCGCTACCTGAATACAGTGGCCCACAAACCCAAAAGGGTTGCATCTTAATGCAACCCTCTTTTATTTTAAAAACTCTTTTACTAATTTTTCTATTTTCTTATTATCTTCCAACCAATTTATTTTAGTCCCTTGTTTTTCCCAACGCTTAAACCAAACTAACTGCCGTTTAGAAAATTGGTTAATAGCAATATTTAATTTTTCCACCATCTCATTATATTGCAGTTTGCCCTGTAAATATAAAGCAATAAATTTATATTCTAAACCAAAATCTTGAAGTTTTTTCCAGCTCAACCCTTTATTATGTAAATTTTCCACCTCCCCTATCATATTTTGCTCTTTTAATCTTTATATCAACCGCTTAAAAATACTTTGCTTTAAAATTTCGCGAGAAACATTCTTACCGATAAGCAAAGCGTCATATTTTCTTTTACCTCGGCGATTTTTAAAATTTTTATCTTGGCCTAAAATTTCCAGATATCTGATTAACCGGCGCTTATTATTTTTATCGCTTTGATTAAGTTTAGCCGCAATTTTCGGCACGAGCTTTTTTAATTCTAAAAACATTTCAACCGCGCTTAATTTTTCCAATTTTTTTCTAAAAATTAAATCGCTTTTTATATCTGATAATTTATAATTATCAATCACGGCCTGTAGATATAAACCGCTGCCACCGGCTAAAATCGGTAATTTACCGCGCCTTAAAATATCATCAATCGCTTTAAATGCCATTTTCTGATATTTGGCTAAATCAAATCTAATTTTAGGGTTAGCTATATCTATTAGATGGTACGGTATATTAAATATGTCATGTTTGTCCGCTTTACCGGGAGATTCTATCGCCTTCGGCTTCAGAATGACAGAATAATCTTGTAAATCTTTACCCGTGCCGATATCCATACCGCGATAAACTTGCCGGCTATCAGCGCTAACAATTTCACCGTTAAATTTCACGGCTAGCTCAACCGCTAATTTAGTTTTTCCGCTAGAGGTTGATCCAAGAATTACTATAATTTTATTTTTCATAATTTATATTTTCCCCTTCTAAGCCAAAATCTTTAACTTTAATAATTTTAACATTTAAAAATTTACCAATTAAGCTGTTTTTTTTATTGGCTGCTAAAAATTTAACATTTTTTTCTGTTGCCGTTTTACCAAACCACTCCCCCTCTTTGCCTTTGCCTTCGACTAGTAATTTAACGGTTTCCCTAAGATATTTTTTATTATTAATTAAAGCTGTTAAGCCTAAAATTTTCGTTAATTTATTTTCTCTGGATTTTTTTTCGCTTGGCGATACATTATCGGCCAGTTTAAACGCCGTTGTACCCGGGCGAGGGCTATAGCGAACGATATAAGCTAAGTCAAATTTAATTTCTCTCATTAATTTAACCGTATTATTAAACTGCTTCTTAGTCTCTCCGGGAAAGCCGACGATAATATCCGTAGTGATACTGGCATCGGGCATGGCTTGCCTAATTTTTTTTATTAAATTTATATAATGCTTAATTGAATATTTTCGATTCATAGCCTTAAGCACTTTGTCGTCGCCGGCCTGCGCCGGCAGATGAATATGACGGCAAACTTTTTTGGAGCTAGCAATTGCTTTTATTAGCTTATCCGACATATCCTTAGGATGGCTGGTAATAAACCTTATCCAAAAATCGCCCTTAATTTTATCAACCATTTTTAATAAACCGGCGAAATCAATTTTGCCAGATTTATAGCTATTTACATTTTGCGCGATTAAAATAATTTCTTTGTAATCTTTTTTAACTAAATTTTTTATTTCATTTAATATATCTTTTACCGGACGATAAACTTCTCTGCCTCGAGCGTAAGGCACGACGCAATAAGAGCAAAAATTATCACAGCCGTTGCCAATAGGTATAAAGGCGCTGAATTTAGATTCGTAGTTCGGTTTTATTTTTAAATAACTATTTTTACTTATTTTATTTGGCTCTTGATATCGGCTTATCTTTAAAAAATTATCGTTTGTTATTTCACTAATCGGCAGCCAAACATCAACATAATCTTTCAATCTGTTTTTTACATCTTTTCTATTTACCAAGCAGCCGGTTAAAATTATTTTTACTTTTTTATTAACTTTCTTTATTCCGGGAATAAGACCGTAAATTCTATCCTCGGCCATTTGCCTAACACCACAAGTATTAATAACGACTAAATCAGCCCGATATTTATTATCGGTCTTTTTGTAACCATTTTGCTCTAGAATACTCGCCAGCCTCTCACTGTCAGATTTATTCATTTGACAGCCGATAGTAATGATATGATATTTTTTCATGACAATAAACTATTAAATAAAAATTTTATAGCGGGCAAAG
>JBAXOH010000046.1:0-6156 GCA_037133335.1 bacterium | reverse complement strand
CTAAAGTATTATGTTAACGTTCGCTCTTTAAAACTATCCTTAGCTAAGATGGCCGAGGTAAAATATATAGAATTAACCCGCCTTTTGTGGGTTGCAAAGAATAAAAAAAATATTATAAAAAAAGGAGGATGTGATGAAAAAGTTATTTTTATTAGTATTGGTAGTAGTGATACTGGCGCTAGGCGTTAGTGTCGGTCAGTCCGCTTCGGTCGAAGTTACTAGCGACACAGAGCTGGTTTTACTCCCTGACAACGGTATTCGAGGAGCCTGTGTAAGCGCCAAATTAGCGTGGGACGGACAAAAATGGATCAGGCAAGTCGGCAGTTACAAGGCTGGTTTCGTTGTACCAAGCAACCACCCGGCATGGCAACACGCCAAGTCACTAGTCCCGCCGCAAAGAGTGGGCTCGGTAAAGTGGGAACCTTACGGTTGGGCTCTTTATGACTGTGATGGCAAAGTTATTTCTGGTGCAGCTACAACCACTGAAACGGTAACGAAAACTACCGTAACAGCAGCCGCACCCGCACCCGCTAATAACCTTCAGGCAGATTTAGACGCCCTGAAGGCTAAGCTCGCGGCCGCGGAAGCAGCCGAAGCTAAGCGCCTAAAAGACGCTGCGGCAGCCAAGCGGACAGCCAAACCGGCGCCCGCTGTCAAAAAAGCACCGGCCGTATCGCCTTTAGCCGCCTGTAAAGCAAATTTACAGACACTACAAGACGAAAAAGCAGCCGCCGATAAAACAATCGGCGAATGTCAGACAGCCCTGATTAAAGCCAGGGCCGATCTGGAGACCGCCAATAGCAATTGGCGAACTTCAGAGGCGTACTATAAAAACGCCTTAGCGAAGTGTGAAAAAACCAGCCTCGGATTTATTCCGGTACTGATGTCCGGATTAATCGGACTATTTTGCGGAGTTGTAATTGGCGTATTATTTGCACGCCGCAAAAAAACGACTCCTTAAAGAGTCGCTCTAACATCCGGGACAGAGAGTAGCTAACACTATTTTCTGCCCCGGTATTTTTTTACAAAAAATCACCCCCTTTAGCAAAGGGGGCTAGGGGGATTTTATTTTTTTAATCTCATCATCAATTATCTGACCAACAACATACAAACCGTTTAAAACATCATTATTCCAGAATCTTATTGCCTTTATATTTATACTAGCAAAAAACTTTGTTCTATTATCGTCATATTTTTTATTTTTACTATCTAGATGCGTACTTCCGTCTATTTCTATAATTAATTTTAATTGAGGACAATAAAAATCCGCGATATAATTACCAATCGGCTTTTGCCTTAGCCAGCGATATTCATGTAAGCGTAAATATTCGTAATACAATTTATTTTCAGCCACCGTCATCTCATTTCTTAAACGCCTAGCTAATAATTTTAATTTTGGATTATATAAAACATTTCTCCTCATGTTTTAAACCCCCTTAGTCCCCCTTGATAAGGGGGATACTTATTTTATCTTTTCGCTCCCGAATAAGTAATCGCCTGCATGATATTCCACTCTTCGGTCGTATTAGGCAGTTTATGATAAATAGATTTAAATATTTTTATACCTTGTGCTTCGCTATTTAAATTTCTATTAACCGCTTTTTGCCTTAAACCATAAGCCATAATCATAACCGCCATATAATCATAGCCATTAACTAGCCCGGCCGGCCTTAAATAAATTTTATAAAATTCATTCATGGCCAATTTTTCAATTTCTAAACTTTTTTGTTCTGGAGTTAAACCGTTAGCCGCTTTAATAACATCTGATAAATCAGTTTGGGTTTGCGGCATTCGGTTAAACGCTCTTTGAAAAGAATAAACTACGGCCGTTCGCTCCCCTTCCCCTAATTTTTTCGTATTTATGTCCGCGCCATTTTTTATAAAATTATCAAGCTGATCGCTAATTTTTATTTGGCTGCCATCTCCGGTAAATTGTTTTTTTATATCAATTTCTAATAAAAAACTTTTTATAAACTGGCCGTAATCGCTTAAAATTTCCCAATCGCTTTTAAACATTCTAGGTTTCCATTTTGAATGCCAACACCAAGCCGTAAAATGCAAACCTTTATCTATTATAAATTGCTTAAAATTTTCCGGATATTCGGTTTTAACATTATAATCACTCGCTGGGTCGGTTTCATAACCCCATTCAGTAACTAAAACCGGGTATTTTTCATTTAAATCTTCTAGGGCCTGGCTCCAAGTTAAATAACGACTATTAGCTTCATAATTATGCCAACCGTAAGCGATATTTTCCCCCTTTAATGGATTATTTTTTATACCTCTTAAATCATAAGTCCACCAAACTCCAGGAACAATTATAATATTATCCGCGCCCTGGCTTCTTATAATGCCATAAAGCTGATCCATGTAGGGTTTGAGGTTTTTCCATTCATTGGTTTTCGGATCAGCCGGCTCATTCCATAATTCAAACATTACTCCCCGATCACCACGATATTTAACCGCTATCATCTCCCAAAATTCTCTGGCCGTATTAAAATTGCTGTCGTAGCTGTAATAATGATCTTCGCCGTAAGCGCTCGGCTTAAACCAGCCGTTAGGCATGCCGATAACATGCCAATCAATAATTACATATAACCCCTGCTCGCGGGCGGCAGCGACTTCTTCTTCCAGTATTTTTTTCATGTCGTCTAAATCCCGCTTATAGACTCCGGGGTGGATTGATAATCTAACCGTATTGGCCCGCCAGTCCTTTTTTATTGATTCGTAATCGGCGATCGTACGCCGATCAATTTCAACGCGGGAATGCGGGTCGCCCATAGCCACGCCGGTAAGCCAAACTTCTTCTTTATTAAATAATATTTTATTACCACTTACGGTTAAAGCGTCTTTGCTGGTAAATAAAAAATCATACCAAGCGGCTCTAAGGTTAGTTTTTACTAAGATTAAACCAAACAACACTAAAAATACGCCAATTATAACCGAGCTGACTTTTTTCATAATTTATTTTTTACCGTAATATTAACCAATCGCTTTGCCGATAACTATGGCGGCGCTGATAATCACGGCCGCTATGGTTATAGCCACGGCAATATTGCCTTTTTTAATTTCTTCCCACTCGTCAAAAGGCGTAAGTTTGTTAAAAACTTTCATCATAACGATAAACGCCACGGCCATAGAAATGGCTCCGACTAACGACCAGCCGAAAGTAAAAAGATACTCTTTTAGAATAAACATAGTTTTTATTTATTCTCATGCTTTATGAAACATGAGAATTTAATTATTAATTATTTTTTAACTCCGCCGTAAGCTAAAGCGCGGATAAATTTCCAATCCGTTGAATTGGCCGGCAAATATTTAAATATTTTTTTAAATTTAACGATGGCCGCTCTTTCTTTACCGAGACTTCTCTGCTCCGGACGCTGATGAATATCATAAGCTAAAATTTTCATGGTATGCTTATCGGCGGCGTTATTCATATTTGGAACTCGCTTAAATATTTTTTTAAAGTTTTCTTTAGCCTTAACTTCAGCCGCTAAACTTATTTTAGACGGCCAATAGCCATTATTAATTTTTATTAAATCCTGCCATTCATTTTCATTTTCAGGTTTATGCCCGTAAGCCGCAGCGAAGTTATCTAAAATTGCCTGTCTGTCGCTTTTATTAAACTTGGCTGAATTGATATCCGCGCCATTAGCCAGATAACTTGCTAGCCGCAGCTTAAATTCGTTAAATAAATTATTTTTAACCTGGCTTATTGGCTTAACTGTTTGCGCAAGTTCCTGCTTCTTTTTTTCATCTGCGGCTAACCGCTCTTTAACTTTTTCCGGATAATTTAAAAAATCTTTAACTAAGCTGCCGTAACTATTAAGCGAAACCCAGCCGGTATTAAATATCGCCGGTTTCCAGGAAGAATGCCAGCACCAGGCGGTATTTGATAAATTAAGGCTCGTGATTAAATTTTTCATGGATTCTAAATAGCCATAAATATTTTGCCCCGAATTAACGCTAAAACCTAAATCTTTATCGCTATTACTGCCCCATTCGGTTATAAAAACCGGATAGGTTTGGTTAAGTCCGTCCAAGGCGACTTCCCGATTAATAGTACTGCCATTATTATTATAAACATGCCAAGAATAAGCGATATTCGCGCCGCTTAGCGGGTCGGCTTTTATACCCCTTAAATCATAACCCCAATTAACACCTGGCGCTAAAATAACATTTTGACTGCTCGTATTTCTAATTAATTCTGTTAGCTCGGCTAAATATGACTTTAATTTATTCCAGCTTAAATTGTTTGATTCATTCACCGGTTCATTCCACAATTCAAAAATTATGCCGCGGTCAGCTTTAAATTTTTTCGCCGCGTACTGCCAAAATTTCTTGGCCGTTAAAAAATCGCTATTATAAGTATAATATTTATTTTCACTGATTGTATTGGGCTTATACCAGCCGTCCGGCTCACCGATAACATGCCAATCTATAATAACAAACAAACCGTTAGCGCGCGCGGCCGCCACTTCGTCTTCTAGTATTTTTTTGCCCCTGGCCCAATCATTTAAAAACACACCGGGATGAACCGATAATCTAACGACGTTAGTGCTCCAATCATTTTTTATAATTTTGTAATCAGCGAAACTCGAACGATTGTAATTAACTATGCGGTCGTGCGGATCGCCCATGGCCACGCCTGAAAGTATAATCGGCGCGCCATTCAGCATGAATTTATTACCTGCTACGGTTAAAATATCGCCGCTTTCGGCCCGAGCCGAACCAACCATTAACAAGCCGGCGAACATTATTAGAACCGCTAAATATTTTTTTAAATTAACTGATGTTTTCATGCTTAATTATTTAGGTATTTTTTATATTCTAAAATCTCATTATTCCATCTAATTTTATCTTTTTCTAAAAATATTTTAATTTTATTTTTTATATTATCTTCATTAGCTATCGCTTGTTCAATTTTTTGTTTTAACTCTTGCGAATCCGATTTAGTAAATAGGGCGACCTCATTAAAATAATGCCTTAAAACTTCGCTGTCGGTCGTAATAAAGGGTTTATTTAAAGCCATAATTTCGCGGATAGACCAAAGCGCGGTATCCGACCTTAAAGTAAAAGCTAAAATTACTCGCGAGCGCCACATTAATTTTAAAAATTCATCATGCTTTAAGTAGCCGGTTAAAAAAACATTATTCGGTAATTTTTTTTCTTCCACTCGAGTTCTTTTAAAATCACCGGTTATAAAAAAATCTGCTTCACTCATAAGCTCGGCGGTTTTAATAACGGTTTCCCAGTCATCATCGCTCGCGAAACGATTAACCATCATTATCGGCAGATTACTAGCTTTAACCGCCCGCTCAATTTTTTCATCTTGCATTAATTGATTTAATTTTGCTAAATTATAAACCGGATTAAAAAATTGCATAACCATAGCCGGTTTTATGCCCAAACTTTTTAAAATTTCTAAATTTTTATAATTATGGCAACTATTTAAAATAGCCTGCTTAGCAATAAATTTAAATAAGCCATAAAAATTTTTCCATTTATTGTCTAAAAAAGCCGCGGTATGAGAATCAATAGCGAATTTAGCGCCGGATAATTTACAATACAGTAAAACCGTTAACGGAGCAAACACCGGAGGATTCTGCACTATTACAACTTTGGGCCTGTTTTTAAATAAAATAAACAAAATATGTCAAAAACAGCATTTTTATTTCCCGGACAGGGTTCGCAGTCCGTCGGCATGGGCCGCGATTTTTACGATGCGATTCCGGAGTGCAAAGCGCTTTTCGAAAAAGCTAATGAAGTGCTCGGCTACGACATCGCCGCGATTTGCTTCAACGGTCCCGAAGAGGAATTGAAAAAATCCCACAACACTCAGCCTGCGATTTTCACCGTCAGCGCCGCCGCCTTCAAAGCGCTTCAGCTTAAAAAGCCGGGACTGAAATTTGATTACGCCGCCGGGCACAGTCTCGGCGAGTGGGGCGCGCTTTACGCCGCCGGAGTGGTTTCATTCGAAAACGCCCTGCGCGTCCTCAAAGCCCGTGGTGAATTTATTCAGGCCGCCTGCATTGCCAATCCCGGCGCGATGCTGGCCGTGATCAACCTCGACCGCACGGTGCTCGAAAAGATCGCCGCCGAAACAGGTGTTACACTGGCTAATATCAACTCGCCCGACCAGATTGTCCTTTC
>JBAXOH010000045.1:0-6187 GCA_037133335.1 bacterium | reverse complement strand
ATTTATTTACTATAAAATTATTTATTATAATAATTAATTGGGCTAAATTTAGGAAATTTTCGTGCGAGGACTGTTCGAGCCAGAGTAATCTCGAGGCGAGTTCCGCAGTAGAAAATTTACTGAATTTAGTCCAATTTTTACTGTAACAACTAGCCTAAATTATATTATATTTATTACTATTTAGCAATCATGCAGAAAACTTATCTTTAAAGAAATTTTCCAAATCTGAAATTTTAACTCTGGCCTGCTCCATGGTGTCGCGGTCTCTTACCGTAACCTGCTCGTCGGCAAGAGTATCAAAATCAATGGTCACGCAGAAGGGCGTGCCAATTTCATCTTGCCGACGATAACGCTTGCCGATATTACCATTATCGTCAAATTCGCACATATAATTCTTGGCTAATTCTAAATATAATTCTTTAGCTTTTTTTACTAACTCCGGCTTATTTCTTAATAGAGGGAAAATAGCAATTTTAATCGGGGCTAAATGCTTAGGAAATTTCATGACGATTCTAATTTCATCTTTTACCGCTTCTTCCGTGTAAGCAAAATCAAGGAACATTAAAAGCAATCGATTAAGCCCGACCGAGGTTTCCATAATATGCGGAATAAATTTATCACCGGTTTTTTCGTCTACATAATTAAGATCAACGCCGGAAAATCTTGCATGCTGGGTTAAGTCCCAATTCCCTCTGGTGTGGATTCCTTCAACTTCGTCAAAACCACCCAACATTTTAAAATCATATAAAATATCATAAGCATCGGTTGCGTAATGAGCCAGTTTTTCATGCTTATACCATTTTATTTTCTCCGCCGGAATACCATTAGCTAAATACCAATTCCATCTCAAGTCTTTCCACATGGCATATTTTTCTTTCATCATGCTCGGACGAAGAAAATACTGCATTTCCATTTGCTCAAATTCACGGGTTCTAAAAATAAACTGTCGCGCCACAATTTCATTTCTGAAAGCCTTGCCGACTTGCGCTATGCCGAACGGCAGTTTTTTGTGTAAAGAATCAACTGTATTTTTATATTCTAAATATATACCACCGCAGGTTTCCGGCCTTAAATAAACAACATTTTCTTCAGTAAATTCTTCGGTTGGCGAACCAATATTTGATTTCACCATTAGTGAAAATATTTTCGCGTCCGTTAAATCAGCCGAGCCGCAATTAGGGCATTTTAGCTTCTTTTCTTGCTTAAGTTCAGCTAAATATTTATTAATTTCTTCCAGCGTCGCTTTATCTGCTTCAATCCCGTAATTTTTTAATAAATGATCGGCTCTAAATCTATTTTTACATTTTTTACAATCAACCTGGGGGTCGTTAAAACCGCCGACATGGCCGGAAGCAACCCAGGTTTTCGGATGCATAAAAATCGCGCTGTCTAAACCGACAACGTCATCCCGTATTTGGATCATGTCTCTCCACCACGAATCACGGATATTATTTTTTAAAAGCGTGCCATAATGGCCATAATCATAAATTGCGGCTAAACCGCCATAAATTTCCGAAGACGGATAGACAAACCCGCGCCTCTTACATAAAGAAACGATTTTTTCCAAAGCTGTATTATCCTTTTTATTGCTCATATTTTAAGTTTATTAATAAAAATAAGCTAATTTATAACTTAATTCATTATAACATTTTTTTACATATTTGCAATAAAAAACGCCCCTAATAATTAGAGGCGTTTTTTATTTTTCTAAATTTATTTTTCTCCGCCTTTAGTGGATTTCTTTTTACTTAGTTTATCTTTCTTTTCTACCTCGTCATCAGTTTTTTCTTTTTTTGCTTTCTTGATTTTAGCCTTTTTTTCGCCCTCGTCTTTATCTTCTTTTTTATTTGCTTTCTTTTTACTTTTAGCTGCGGGCTGCTCGGCTTCGGCGGATACGGATAAGCCTAGACGATGATCTTTCGGCTCGATAGAAACAATAGTAAAATCTTTGGTTTCTCCAGAACGAAAAATTTCACTTATCTTTTGCCCAGGAGCTAAGCCGATTTGACTAACATGCGCTAAACCATGAATATCCGAATCTAATTCAACAAATAAGCCAAACGGATTAACTTTAAGAATTGTGCCGGGAACTACCTGGCCGACCTTGTATTTCTTTTCTACATCATGCCAAGGATCGGTTAAAAGCTTTTTGGCTGATAAAAATATTTTTGACCCTTCGATGGAAATTATCTCGGCCTTAACTTTATCTCCAACCTTGAATAAATCTGACGGGTCATCAATTCGTTGCCAGGCCAGCTCGGAAATATGAATTAAACCTTCTAAATTTTCCCCGAAACTGACGAAAACTCCAAAGTCAGTTAAAGCCGTAATCACTCCTAGAACCTCGCTGCCGACTTTATATTTGGAAATTATATCTTTTTGCTTTTCTTGCCAAGCTTCTTTCTCACTGACAATTAATTTTTCATCCTTTTCATCCAAGGTCATAACCTTGACTTCAAAATCAGTGCCAACAAAAGATTTCAACTTGTCCAAAATTCTACCTTTATCTCCGCCGTTAATTCGCGGATAATTTTCCGGAGCTAGCTGAGAAACCGGTAAAAAACCTTGAATTTGGCCATAGCTCACTATTAAACCACCTTTATTAGCATCCTGAACCCTAAATTTCAAAATCGTTCTATTTTCATAAGCATCAAATAAGGCGCTCCAAGCTTTTTGCTGGCCGGCGCTTCTGAACGACAGCTCTAAATCTCCATTTTCATTTTCCGCTTCAACTATTGTCGCTTCAACTTCATCGCCAGGTTTTAAATTAGCATATTCTTCAGCTTCAAAATAAAGTTCGCGGCCACGCACCACGCCGGTAGCTATACCGTCAATATCAAGTTTAACCTCAGCTTTTGAAGCGGATAAAACCGTGCCCTTTATAATATCCCCGGTTTGAGGAATTTTAGCATTTTCCGCATCCAATAATTTTTGAAAATCATCATTGGAAACGTCGGGCTGGCTGTTATTTAATTTAGTTTCTTCCGTCATAAAATAAAAAAATCATCCTAACCTCTCTTTACAGAGAAGCCCTTTAGCCACCTTATGCTAAAGGCTTAATTATAGGTGTTATTTTACCCCGTTAATTTAGCGAGGTTAATTTATTTCTACATTATACACTATTAATTTAAAACTGCAAGAGTTACAAAAAAGGGCGCTTAACGCGCCCTTTTCATATAAAATATTAAATTTTTTCTAATTGCAACTGGCTGCCGCACCGGTGGCTGGCGCCGTGCCAGCACCGAAACCTGCGGCCGGAGCCGCACTAGATAATTGCTTAGAACATTCCGTCGGAGGAGTATTGAAAGCCGCACAAATACCGGCTAAATAACTAGCCGCATCGCGTCCGGCCTCAGACTGAACTCCGTTAATCACTAAAGTAGGACTGCCGCCTACGCCATATTTGTTGCTCAAATCAGAATCAGCTTTATAAATGTTTTTGGCCTTAGCCGCTACGCAACTTTTTACTTTAGCGTCGTCAACTCCGGCTTGAGTAATACATTTAGCGCTGTCATTTTCTATAACAAAGCAGTTTAAATAACTATCATATTTTGCCGCCTGCTCATCTCTAATACAAACCTGATTGTAGGTTTCCTGCTCTTCCGCATCGCCATGCATAAAATAATGGACAAATCTTATCTTGGCGTCAATTTTATTGCCTAGTGCCGCGAAGGCCGGTAAAATTCCTTTCTCCGCCTGTAAGCCATAAGGACAATGGGTCATGACAAATAATTCAACTTTTGGCTTATCGCTTTTCGGTATATTAGCGGCCGGAGCGGCGGCCTTAGTATTGCCAGCCGAAGCGGCGGCTTGAGCTTTCTGCTCCTCTGCGAAGGTTGCCATATTTACACCGCTTTGAAAAAATTTAGATCCATCTTTAGACATATAAGAAGTATAATTCTGACCGGCTACATCAAGGTTAATATTATAAACATCGCCTTCTAGCACCGCGCTTTTAACCGTAGCCGTAGTGCCGGCCTGCAATAAATTTTCATTGATAAATTTTTCCGCCGTTACTTTAGCCTGCTCCGGGCTCAAAATCTTTTTAGTATTTTTTAAAGAAATAATTACGCCGGTACCAACCAAAATAAGCACAAGTAAAATTAAAACCGATCCGATTATTATAAATTTTTTCCCGCTAACACGAGCTTTGCTTTTTACAAAAAAATGTTTGAAATTCATAGATAGTTAGATTAAAATTAATAATTATCTTTTAAGAATAGCAAATTTAAAAAAAATAGTCAAAATTATTTTATCGGCAATTCAAAGCAAAACCTCGAGCCTTTACCCTCGCCGTCCGACTCGGCCCAAATTTTACCCTTATGCGCTTCAATCATCATGCGCGCTACGAAAAGGCCTAAGCCCGTACCCTCGGTATGGATTAAAGAAGTGCCGGTACCGCGAGAAAATTTCTTAAATAAATTTACCATATCTTCCGGCCTTATACCCATACCCGAATCGGCCACCGAGAATATAACTTTCTTTTCCGCTTGTTCCAATTTAATGGTGACGCTGCCCTGCTTAGTATATTTTATGCCATTATCAATTAAATTCATAACTACTTGCCTGATTTTTTCCTCGTCCATTTTTATTTTTATCATTGGTTTAACCGGCGGCTTATATTGTAAAATTAAATTTTTCTTTTTGGCAGTGCCGGACAATTCTTCCATTACGCTCTCTATTATATTATTTAAATCAACTGCTTTAAAATCAAATTGCAGCCGGCCGGATTCAATGCGAGAAATATTTAACAGGTTTTCTACGAGCTGAATTAATCTTTCGTTGGATAAAAAAACTTTTTCTAGCGACTCTATTTCCAACTTGGTTAAAACGCCGAAATTTCCCTCAAGCATCATGGAAATATAACCCTTAATTACGGTTAGGGGCGTTCTTAATTGGTGTGAAGCGATAGAAATAAACTCGGATTTAGCCATATCCAGCTTTTTAAGCTGAGCATTGGCTTTTCTTAAATCATGCGTAGCTTTTTCCACTTCTTTCTCCATTTTTACGTTAAAGTTCTTGGTTTCTTTATATAGCAAAGCGTTTTCAAGAGATATGGCGGCTTGCGCTCCCACCACTTCTAAAACCTGCAGATCTTCCTCGTTATACATATCGCCAGACTCTTTAGCGCCTAAAGCTATAAGGCCGATGGTTTTATCTTTAACGTTTAAAGGCGCTAAAATTTCCACCTTTAGTTTTAATAATAAATCAATCGTCTGATTTTTTTCAAATAAACCCAACCGCCTAACTTCTTCGGTAACAATAATTTTATTTTGCTTAATGAACATTTTATCTAAATTTTCATCTTCAATAAAATTAGCTTGAGCGCCGATTTTAAAGCCTTGATTATATTGTAAAATATAAATCTTTTTTTCTTCGTTATGAGTCAATAAGCCAAACGCTTTAACATGAAAAGCATTGGACAGGGTATCAAAAATATATTCGTAAATTTTCTCCGCTTCAAGGGTAGAGCGCAACTTATCAGATAAAAAAGCGATGACTTCTCCGCTATCGTAAAGCGAGGAGAAAAAATATTTATTGGCCAGGCGGTAAAAATAGTTTTTTACTGTGGGATAAACAGAAATTGAAATTAGTAAAATAAACAAATCAATCCAATCTGAATAATCGACATAATATCTTTCAACGAGATATTTAGCGACTGTAGCTAAAATTAAAATGGACGATAAAGAAATCAAATAAACCGAATAACGCCGCATAACTAACTTTATATCCATAAGGCGATGCTTTACCATGGTAAAAGCGAATATCAAAGGATATAGGCCAGCCAAAGGACTCCCGAAGGGTGGAAACCAACTAAAACCTAACATTAAAAAATGATTAGTTGTGCCTCCCAAAAATCCTACTGCGGAACCAATAAGAACATAAATAAGTTGCAAACGATAATTTCCTTGAACTTTTTTTATATTATTTATTAACAAACTAAAAGTATAAATTATTGCGCCTCCCCAACCAAAAACTAACCAAAAAAACCAACCAAAAAAACCAACCAAAAAACCAAAGAATTAAAAATAAAATTGAATTAAAAGTTTAAAAATTTAAAGGATATATAATAATATATAATAATTACAACAATGTCAACGTCATCTCAAAATTCAAGTAGTTTGATATCGTCTATTTATAAATCACGCAAGACGGTTCTTAATTTAATGCATAAACAAGGATACAA
>JBAXOH010000044.1:0-6252 GCA_037133335.1 bacterium | reverse complement strand
AATACCGCTAGCTTTTCCGGCTTTATATTGTTTAGAAACTACATAATCAAATAATAATCCTAGTGGCGTCAAAATTAATGCAGCGATTAAGCCAATAAACCATGAAAAAATAAAAATTAAAGCTATACCGATAACCGCCCCGATTACGCCGCCGGCCCACCAGGATTTACTTCTGGCTAAAACGCTGGCCAACCACATAAAACCGAAAATAATTATGTAAAAAATAAATTCCGGATCAAAATTGCCTAAAAACGATTTAGCTTTAGTGGTGGTCTGGTTTTCGCTCGGCACATATTCGCCTTTAGTCGCGGTCATAACCTGGTCAACCGCCTTATCTAACCCGCCGTAAAAATCATTATTCTTAAATGCCGGTTTCATAACCTGATTAATTATCCAATTTGACTGCGCGTCGGTTAAAGCACCCTCTAAACCATAACCGACTTCAATCCGCATTTGCCGGTCGTCTTTAGCGACCAACACTAAAACGCCGTTATCTTTTCCCTTTTTACCTATTTTCCAATCTTCAAATAATTTAATTGCGAAATTTTCAATCGTATCTTCTTTAAGACTAGAAATTAAAACCACGGAAATTTCATTACTGGTTTCTTGACTAAATTGCGTTATCTTATTTTCTAGCGTCTGTTTCTGCTCTATGGTTAAAGTTCCACTATAATCATTAACAAAACCGCTCGGCACACCAGGATTATAATAGGCCAAGGCCGGGCAAGCAAAAAATAATAATAAAATTATGATTATTTTTTTCATTTGGTTAACTGTTGGCACAATAAGATTGTTTTTTCGTGCATACAAAATTGTAGCGGTTTTATGCAAAAATATTACCCAAAAAATATTAATAAAAAAATACTTTTTGCAAAAAACGCCCAAATTTTGTCGTAAACGAAAAAACAATCTTATCGTGCCGGCAAAACAAATTTTATTTTATAAATTTACCGCTGGCGCGTTTTCCGATCCGGCTGCGGCATCAAAATAAGCTTTTTCCGAGAAGCCAAACATAGAAGCCAGCCATTTAGCCGGAATGCGCTTTACCATAACATTGAAATCGCGCGCCGCATCATTAAATCTTTTTCTTTCTACGCTGATTCTATTTTCCGTGCCTTCTAATTGCACCATTAAAGTTTGCACGGTTTCTACTGATTTTAACTGCGGATAATTTTCCATAATTACGAGTAATCTGCCTAAGGCGCCTTCAACTTGCGTCGCGGCATCGGCTTTTTCGTTAACGGTTGTAGCGCCCGCGTAACGCGTACGCGCATCAGCTAAATCACTAAAAACTTTTTGTTCTTGCGCCATAGCCCCTTTGACCGAATTAACTAAATTCGGAATTAAATCAAAACGTCTTTGATATTGGGTTTCAACCTGCGCCCACATATTATCTACGCCTTCGTTGGCTGTAACCATTTTGTTGTAAGTGCCCCAGACATAAACGGCCAGGACGGCAACAACAACCGCCAGAATAATAAGAACTTTTTTCATAGTTTTTTAAATTAATTATTAATTATGTTTAATTTAATTTTTTTACCTCTGCTCTTAGTAGCATAATAACCGGTTAGCACTAAGCCTAAAGTTATTATTTCTTCTTGATTTTTTGGCTCACCTAATTTTAACTCGCTCATTTTTAATTCTTCGGTAACCAGAATTTCTCTTTCTGCAATATCTAACGCTTTATATTTTATACCTCTTATTAAACTCGTCGGCCCATTCTCGTCTACCGGATTAATTAACACGTCATTTGTTTTAGCTAACTTTTCCAGTTGCTCATTATCCTTTTGCTCTCTACCGATTATTAACAAAACATTTTTACCATTTTCATCTTTAAGCCAAAACACCCTGCCATGTTTTAATAATTCAATGTCACCACCAACGCAATCAGGCCAATATTCAAGCAATTTAAGCAGTTTTTCGCTAAATTCAGGATCGGTTAAAAGGCAACCACCCCCAGGGCTAGCGTATTCTTTTATACCATATTTTTTTACTAATTCCAATTGTCTTTGACGCGACCGTCCGCTAATGTCCAATAATTTACCTCTAATTAATTTACCTTTTTTTTCCGGCTCGCTTTCATTTAATAATTTTGCCGATAACGGCCTGACTAATTTTCCCTCAAGCCCGGAAATTTTTTCTACAATATCTAAAGCATCTCGATGCTGCGACATCGGTCTTTGGCCTAAAACTTCTCCGGTGGCCACGAAATCAAAATTTTCTTTTTCCATTATCTCTTTAGCCTTTTTAAGCATTAGTCCATGGCAATCAATACAAGGATTCATATTTTTCCCATAACCATGCGCCGGATTTTTTAACATTTTTAAATGTTCAGAGGAAAAATCAACTTCAATAAATTTTATATCTAACTGCTCGGCCGCTTTTTTCGCCTTAACCGCGCCGAAAAAATTACTTTTAAAACTTAGGCCGGTAACTTCGACGCCTTGCTCGATTAAAACTCGCGCCGCCAGCATTGAATCTAATCCGCCCGATAATAGCACTAAAGCTTTTGTCATATTTATTATTTAAAACCAATTACTTGCCAACCATACCTCTCAATATCCTCCCTGGAAAATAAATTACATTCTTTAGTCTTTATAACATAGCCGACTTCTTTTTGAATTTGCCTGCCGGTATATTCTTTAGTCTCCGGATTCCATTCACGCAATACCAAAATATCGCCGGCATTACATTCCCAATCGGCCAGTCTCAATTCAAATTTTTTCTCGCCGGATATTACTTTTTCAAAATATTGCGACCAAATTTTTTTCTCAATTTTCATATTATAATTATATTTTCTTTATTTCTAATTTCACCATTTCTCCGTTTACTTTAACTTCTTCGCCAACGATTTCTCTTTCAATAATTTTTTCGGTCAAAGTATCTTTTTTCAACTCTTCCGCCATTTTCGTAAAAACATTTTTTATCATTTCTGAATCGCTCTGCCAACTTAAAATTATTCTATCTTGGATAGTCAGTCCAGCATTTTTACGTAAATTATTAACTAAACGCACGATTTCTCGTTTTAAACCTTCTGATTTTAAATCATCGGTTAAAACAGTATCTAATTCTACTTTTAATTTCCCCTTCCCCTTTTTTGAAACCACCTTTTTTACATTTAATTCATCGGCAATTAAATTATTATATTCGGCTTCTAATTCATAATTAGTAATTTGTACTTCATTTAGCATCTGACGCACCTTTATTCCGGCTTCATCTCGCGCCTTTAAGCCTAACTCCACAATTTTTCTGGCCTCTTCCATCTGTTTTAAAATATTGACATCTTCTTCTTCCATAGGATCGTCATATTCAACCCAGCCGGTTAAATGCACTGATTTATTTTCATCTTTAAAATTAAGCCCGGTAACTTTTTGCCAAATAGTTTCAGCCATAAACGGCATAACCGGTGCAATTATTTTAGCTAATTCTAGCAAAATAAATCTAGTAGTTTTTATGGCCACTTCTTGATCGGCTTTGTCATCCGACTTAAATCTGTCACGCGATCGTCTAAGATACCAAGTTGAAAAATCATTTATAAATTCACTAATCGGCCGGGTAGCTTTAGGCAAATTATAACTTTTCATGTTTTCGGTTACATCTTTAGATAAAATATTTAACTTCGCTAATATCCATTTATCAAGTACCTTCTCGCTTTTCGGCAATAAATATTTTTCAGCGTCATTATCTGCTTGATACATTTCATAAAATTTATAAACATTCCATAGAATCATGATATTTTTTCTGAAAATATCCCTTAAATCACGCTCGTTAAAAAATAAATTTTCCGCGGCCATAACCGGAGAACTCATTAAATAAAAGCGAAGCGCGTCCACGCCATATTCATTAATTACCTTCCAGGGATCGGGATAATTCTTTTTTGATTTACTCATCTTATCTCCCTTCTCATTTAAAATAACACCGGTAGCGATAACGTTTTCAAAACTATTGGAATCGAATAAAGCTGCGGCCATAACATGCATAACATAAAACCATGCTCTAGTCTGCGAAATATATTCGCTAATAAATTGCGCCGGGAAATTAGCTTCAAATTTTTCTTTATTTTCAAAAGGATAATGCATTTGAGCGAACGGCATAGAGCCGGATTCAACCCAGCAATCTAAAACTTCACTAATACGTTTCATGCTGCCATCGCATTTAGTGCACGGCCAACTTAAATCATTTATCTTATGAATATGTATGTCAGTTATTTTTTGTCCGCCTTGCCTGCCGGAGCCTTGGCGTAGGCGGGTTTTATCTTCAAGTTCTTTAACTGAACCGATGACTTCTAGCTCACCGCATTTATCACAACGCCAAACCGGAATCGGCGTGCCAAAATAACGGTTACGTGAAATATTCCAATCCGGCGCCTGCTCTATACCTAACGCAAACCGGCCATTCTTTAAATATTCTGGAAACCAATTTATCTTTTTATTTAGCTCAAGCATCCGCTTTTTTAATTTGCTGACCGCCATAAACCACGCCGGAATGGCGTTATAGAATAACTGAGTATCACAACGATGGCAAAACGGATAAGAATGAGAAGTTTGCTCGGTAACAAAAACTAAACCGCGTTTATCTAAATCTTCAATTACCATTTTATCGGCTTTTTTAAAATAAACGCCTTTAAATTGCGGCACGGTTTCATTAAAATGGCCTTTTTCATCTAGGGCTGGGATGACCGGTAAATCATATTTTAAACCTAAATTATAATCATCTTCGCCATAAACTACGGCCGTATGGACTACGCCCGTACCGTCTTCGGTAGTAACAAAATCAGCCGCCAAAACTTTATAAACATTTTTACCGCTCTCTTTTAAGGCCGGAACATCAAATAACGGCTCATATTCTAAGCCGACTAAATCCTTACCTTTTAATTCTTTCACTATTTCATAATTTTCTTTAACAATTTCTAATCTTTCTTTGGCTAAAATATAATAAACGCTAGTAATTTTTACTAAAACATACTCTATTTTTTCGCCAACGGCTAAAGCTACATTGCCGGGTAAAGTCCAAGGCGTAGTGGTCCAAGCTATAATAAAAATATCTTCTTTAACCCCTAATTTAGACGAATCTTTCAATTTAAATTTCACATAAATACTGGTCTCGGTAATGTCTTTATAGCTATTATCCATAGCTACTTCAAAATTAGAAATCGGAGTTTCACACCGAGGACAATACAACTGAACTTTTCTGCCCTGATAAATCAAATTTTTATTCCATAACGTTTTAAAGCCCCACCAAACCGATTCCATATATTCAACATCCATGGTTTTATAAGAATTTTTAAACTCAACCCAACGGCCGATGCGTCTAATCATTACTTCCCAAATATCAGCGTATTCTAAAACCCGTGAACGGCAAGTTTCGCAAAATTTATCTATGCCTATTTTTTCAATTTCTTTTTTACCGCTAATTTTTAAATCTTTTTCAATAATATTTTCAATCGGTAAACCATGACAATCCCAGCCCCAGCGCCTTTCGACGCGGTAACCTTGCATGGTCCAAAATCTAGGCATAACATCTTTAGAAATACTGGAAAGTAAATGCCCATAATGAGGTTCTCCGGTACCGAACGGCGGCCCATCATAAAAAACATAGTCGCCTTGTGGCGCTTCTTTTTTTAAAGACTTCTCAAAAATTTTATTCTTTTCCCAAAAATTTAAAACCTCCTCCTCCATAGCTGGAAAGGGATTATTAGTTTGTTTTACTTCCTGTTTTTTATTAGGCATATTATGAAAAAAATTCACAAATTATTAATTTATTTTAGCCTAAATTAAGCTAAATGTCAAAAATAAAAAATAGGCAAATTAATTTTGCCTGTTTGTAAAATAATCATTTAAATTCTACTCCTATTCAATCGTCCCGGGCGGTTTTGAAGTTACGTCATAAACTACACGCCCGACTCCTTTTACTTCATTAATGACACGGTTGGCGACTCGGCATAAAAATTAATGTCCTAAATCGGAAACTTCCGCCGTCATATAAACCATGGTGCCGACTTAAATTAATTATTTAAATATAATTAAAAATCTTAAAAATAAACTATTCAAATTATAAAAAGATAAATTTTCGTTAAAACTCTTGTTGACATTATTTTTTTGTGCTATAATAAAAGTATAGTTAAAAAAATTCATATAACCGGCAAAAAATTTATTGATAAAAAATTTTTTGCCAAACGAAAGGGGGTGCAAAAAATATGGCAAAGAAAAAAGCTAAAAAGAAAGTAGCAAAAAAAACTGCTAAGAAAAAAGC
>JBAXOH010000043.1:0-6270 GCA_037133335.1 bacterium | reverse complement strand
TTGTTAAATAGCCGACGCCGAAAGGAGATTCGTAAGATAAAAGCTGCGGCTCGTATTTCATGCCCTCTAAAATTCCGAGTAAAATAATTATTGATTTTAAGCCGCATTCACCCGCGTCCGCGATTAATTCCGGCTTAAATTTAATTATTTCGCCGGTTTCTTTTTTAAGCAAGCCGTCAATTAATTTTTTATCGAATTTTTTTCCTTTGGGGTTATAGCCGGACGGAGAATTTTTGCTTAATTTATGGGACAGGTCACCGGAGGCGATTATGGCGATGCGAGTATTTGAAACTAATAAGTTGCTTTTTATTATTTGGCCGAAATTAAAATGAGCGGTTAAATCCAGTCCCGAATAATACGTCGGGATTATTTTTATTTTGGGCAGATGTTGAGTTAAAAGATAGAGGGGGACTGAGGCGCCATAGTCAAGCTCGGGTTCGCTTATGAGTTGAAGCGGAACTTTAGTTTCTAGTTTTTCTTTAATTTTATATGCTAGCCCAACGTCGCCGTTTAAAATAAATTTAGTGGCTAGATCGCCGAAATCCTCAAAATTAACGGTGAATTCAGGGCATAAATTAATAGTAAAAGCTTCTTCCTGCAAATGACCGTGCGGAGAAATAATAATAACGGTTTCCGGCTGAGAAGCATATAAATCTTGCTCTAATTTTAAGAAAGCGTCGGAAGTGGTTTTAAGTTGATTAATATTTTCTTTGCCGATTGTCGGTATTAGAATCGGCGGGTGGGGGACGATGGCGGAAAATACGATGGGCATATATTTAATATAATTTTTAATTTTTTAATAAGCTAAATAGCCGTTGAGCTATTACTTAAAACTTCGGTAATCGGCGTGCCGGCGTCGTATAAATATAATACGCTCGAAGGCACAATTATAATATTCTCAGTTTTATAGCCTAAATCGCTAAAGACCTTGTCTGAAGCTAAAAGAATTTTTTTGCCGGCGGAAATAACATATGCATAAGGTGAATCTTTGGTTTTAAGTAATTCTCCGTCGCCGAACAGATAGGGTTTGGCGGTTGTATATTGGTCAAGCTCGGCCGGTGCTACTTTTATGATTTTTTTATTTTTAAATTTGGTGGTTAAGAAAATTTTATCAACTAACGGCGCTTTAACCCCTTCTATCACATAATAAATTCCGCCGGTTTTATTATTTTGTAATAACGCTCCGGTCGGGTAAGTCGAGGTGGCGGTAATGCTTACTCCGTCGGCATAATAATTTATATCTTCCCAGCTCGCGTTAACTACTTCCGTCGGGTTAAAGCCCATTTTTCGGAAAGCTTCTAAAGATGTAAAGCCGCGTTTTTTATCGTCAACCAATAAGAATATAGTACCGCGGGGAGATCTAATTAAAGAATATTGAGCGAATTTAATCGGAGCGCCGGTCGCGTATTTATCCAAATCAGATTTATTTATTTTTATAATTTTATTAATATCAAAACGCGAGGCTAGAGCCGCTTTAGATAAAAAAGGTCGTTTCAGTCCATTTTGTAGAAGCCAAACTCCGGCTTCTCCATCAGCCTGTAAAAGCGAGCCGTCGGGGTAAATTTTAGTAAACCAGCGCTGCCAAATTTTATAAAAATTATAGTTGCCGTTGTATACATGCGGGGTATAGTTATAGAGTCCGGCCGTAGCTTGATTAACGGGTGTTATTACCATGGGCTCGCGATTGGTATTGGAAACGGTATAAGTTCCGCCGGCTTTATAAGTATAATGATTGGGGTTGTCCATATAATCCCTGAATTGCAAAGCGGCGGAATTAACCTGCTTGCCAAAGCCTTGCCAGCGCGAGTTGCAGCCGCCGGAATCAGGACAGCCATAGCCTACCGCCCAGTCAAGATTGCGCTGTGATGGTGAGGCTTCTTCTATTAAACTTTGTTCTTTTTGCAGAAGAACGAGAAGAAATTTAGGGCTAATGGTAATTTTTTTGCATTTTAATATTTTTTCTTCTTCGGTTGGGTTGTCGCTTAAAATAGCGCCGTCGCAATCAAAATTATTAGCGGCCGCGTTGTAAATTATCTCTGAAGCTTTTCTGGTTACCCCGTAATAATCCGGGCAGGAATAGTTGGCCAGATAACCACCTCTGTTTTCCAAAAATTTTTGGATATCAGCTAAGCTCATGGAAGAATAATCCAGTATTTCCAGGTCGCTGATAATATTATTAGGGTCAAAACCTTCGGCTTTAGCCGCGGTGTTTGCAAATAAAAAAATAAATAAAAAACAAAAAAACAATAATAGCAGTCTTGATTTGGCCATATAGATAATCTCTAATTATTAATTGTCAGTTATGCTTTACATTATAGTATACGAAACTTATCGGGGCAAATTACAGTTTGAAATTTTGCTTAGATTCGGGGATTGTCGCCGAGCGCCCATTAAGGTTGTGGGCAAATTTATGATTGATTTTTTTTATAAAGTATGTTAGATTATAATTTAAGTATTAAGCGGGATGGAGTGTTCATTTTAAATCTTTATTTTTCAAAATGGAGGGGTAAAAAATGGGAAATCTTCAATTTGTCGATCGTAGCAATGTTGGTGGTTTTTTACGAAGTTCCGTACCCTTTAATAACGGTGTCGGAGCTGAATACTGGTCTCATTCCGTGCAGGACGAGCACAGAAGAGTGCGTGAGAATGATGAGGATAGGAAATTTATTCCGGACGAAGATTTTTTGATATCCGGATTAGATGGCGAACCCTTAATGAGCTCATGGGATCTTGTTGGAGATAAGGATGTCTCTGGTCAACGAGACGGAGCCATACATGTCGCCGTTGATAATGAGCCGGACGATCAGGCGGCGGATGATTTTCTCGCAGCGGCAGAAGAGCAGGATATTTTAGCCGACAGCGCTAGCGAAGAAGATAAAATGTTTGACACCCCGGAAAATAATCCGGTGCTTTACCGTGATATGTATCCGCGACTGCAAACGACAGACAACATTTTTCACGGCATGACGCGCCAGAATGTTGTTTTAAAAACTAAATTGCGCGCGAAACCGAACGCAAAAAAAAGATTTTGCGATTATCTTAAGCGGATGAGGCAAACTATCCGCACGGCTCATTTTAACCGGGCTGTGGCCGAAGCTGAGCTTGCCTTGGTCTTGCAGCAAATGTAAAAAATTATTTCCAAAAAATAAAAGGCTGCCCCGTTAAATCAGGGCAGCCATTTTTTATATAAATTTTATCTTACCGTCATTAAAATTTTATCTTTTATGCCTAAATTTATTTCAACTTTATCGCCTTCTTTGATTTTGCCCTCAATTATTTCCATGGCCAATTCATCTAAAATCATATTTTGAATAATGCGCTTTAATGGCCGAGCGCCGTAAGTAATATCGTAGCCTTTTTCCGCCAGCATTTTTTTAACTTTAAGGCCGATTTTTATATTAATTTCTTTATTTTTTAGTCTTTTTTCAACTTTAGCCAATTCCAAATCAACGATTTTAGATAAGACTTCTTTATTTAAGCTTTTAAATATGACAATTTCGTCAATGCGGTTTAAAAATTCCAGCTTAAAATGTTCTTTTAAAATGCCGTCAATTTTTTCTTTCATTTCATCACTGCGTAAAGTAGCGGCCTTTTTTATGTCCGTAGTGTCGGTGAAGCCGATGGAATATTCTTTAATAACTTCATTGCCTAAATTTGAGGTCATGATAATTATGGCATTTTTAAAATTAACTATTCGACCCTTAGAATCGGTCAAGCGTCCGTCGTCTAGAATTTGTAAGAGTATGTTAAAGACTTCGGGATGAGCTTTTTCAATCTCGTCAAATAAAACTACGCTATACGGCCGACGCCTAATTTTATCGGTTAGCTGACCGCCTTCGTCATGCCCGACATAGCCCGGAGGCGAGCCGATTATTTTTGCCACCGAATGTTTTTCCATAAATTCGCTCATATCCAATCTAACTAAAGCATTTTCGTCATTAAACATAAATTCGGCCAAAGCTTTAGCCAACTCGGTTTTTCCTACGCCGGTCGGACCGACGAACATAAAAGAGCCGATCGGTTTTTTTTCTTCATTAATACCGGCTCGGGAGCGCCTAATCGCGTTGGCTACGGATTTAATGGCTTCGTCTTGGCCAATAACTCGTTTATTTAAAACTTCTTCGGCTTTGGCTAGTTTTTTTATTTCCGATTCCAGCATTTTTGAAACCGGTATGCCGGTCCAGCGGGCTACGACCTTAGCGATATCTTCTTCATCAACTTCTTCTTTTAAAATTCTTTGGCCGGCACTTTGAATTTTTACGAGTTCGGTTTCTTGTTTTTTTACTTCAAGCTCCAGCGCGGGAATTTTTGAATATAATATTTCCGCTACTTTAGTTAAATCGTCGCCACGTCGCTCGATAATTTCCGCTTCAATTTTTAATTCGTCAATCTGTTTTTTAGATAATCTTATTTTGGCGATAATATTTTTTTCATTATGCCAATGCAGCTCCAGTTGGTTAGCCTTTTCTTTAAGCTGGGCTAATTTTTTATTGATATCTTTTAGTTTAGCGGTTTGCTTAATTTCTTTGGTTAAGCCGGCTTTTTCAATTTCCAACCGTTTTATTTCTCGTTTTAAAGAATCCAATTCTTCGGGTGAAGAATCTATTTCCATGCGCAAAGCCGAAGAGGCTTCGTCAATTAAATCTACGGCTTTGTCCGGCAAAAATCTATCGGTAATATATCTTGAAGATAATTTGGCCGCGGCGATTAAGGCGTCGTCGGTTATGCGTACGCCATGATGCACTTCATATTTTTCTTTAATGCCCCTCAAGATTGCAATTGTATCTTCGATGGAAGGTTCAGAAACATAAATCGGCTGGAAGCGTCTTTCTAGGGCCGCGTCTTTTTCAATATATTTTTGGTATTCGCGGGTAGTCGTAGCGCCCACGGCTTTTAACTCACCGCGCGCTAGAGCCGGTTTTAGCATATTAGAGGCGTCCATTGAGCCCTCAGAGGCGCCTGCGCCCACCAGGGTGTGTAATTCGTCAATAAATAGGATAATGTTGCCGCCCTGGGCTTTAATTTCTTTTAACACGGCTTTAAGGCGGTCTTCAAATTCGCCCCTGAATTTTGAGCCGGCCACTAAAGCGCCGAGGTCAAGCGAGATTAACTCTTTACCCTTTAAAGTTTCCGGCACATCGCCCGCGACTATGCGTTGAGCCAGACCTTCTATAATAGCGGTTTTTCCCGTACCGGCTTCGCCGATTAAAACCGGGTTGTTTTTAGTGCGTCTTGATAAAACTTGCATAATGCGCCTGATTTCTTCGTCGCGGCCGATTACCGGGTCAAGTTTTTCATTGCGCGCCAGTTCGGTTAAATTAATGGCGTATTTTTCTAAAACTCTAAATTTTGATTCAGGCTCCGGATCGGTTATGGTTTGTGCGCCTCTTAATTTAGCCAGTATTTTCAAAACGGCAATATATTCTACGCCAGCGGTGATTAATATTTCTTGAGCCCTTGATTTTATGCCGATTAAAGATAAAAATAAATGTTCGGTAGAAATATATTCATCGCCGATTTTATCCGCTTCTTTTTTGGCTCGCTCTAAAATCATAGCTACCTCGGCCGTGCCCTGGACCGTACCGACGTTAGAGGAAACTAAAATTTTCGGTAATTTTTCGATTATATCTTTAGTTTGTTTTTCTATTTGGCGAAAATTAATACTTAGTTTTTCCAGGATTGGTTTGATTAAACTCTCGCTTTGAGCGAGCAGGGAAGCTAGTAAATGCAAAGCTTCTATTTGCTGCTGGCCGTTATCCTGGGCGATGATTTGCGCGTTAATAATGGCTTCTTGGGATTTATGAGTAAATTTATCAAACATATTGTTGTTATTGTCATTGCGAGGAGCGCCAGCGACGAAGCAATCTCACGAACTATTTATCTAACAAATTGTCCGTTAGATTGCTTCGCTCCTTTCAGTCGCTCGCAATGACAGAAAAATTTTTACTTACATTTTTTTCGACGGACTACCCAATCTTTTTTCAATTTCCGTAACTATTTTTTTATAATCAACTATTTCCTGAATGCCTGATTCCATGTCTCTAATTAAAATAGTGCCGTCCATAATTTCTTTTTGTCATAAAATCAAGGTATATTTTACTCCGACCTGATTAGCTATTTCTAGCTGACTCTTTAAACTATCTTTAGTAAAGGCCTGGCGAACTTTAAAACCATTTTTCCTTAACTCTTCAAATAAAACCATTATTTTTTTTCTAGCCGGTTCGCCCAGATGAGCTAAAAATAAATCACCTTTTTCTTCATCTTTTAAGG
>JBAXOH010000042.1:0-6535 GCA_037133335.1 bacterium | reverse complement strand
ATAATTATTTATTAAACTTTTACCGATTAAAATGCCGACTAAAATTTTACTGACATACATTGCAATTAGCCAGAGCGCCGATAGAATAAGAGACAGGGGAATGCCGATAATAGTAATAAGCAAAATTATTATTATAATTGGGGTTAATAATAAAGCTAAAATACCCCAACCTAAGGCTGGACCGGTTTTAGCTAACATCAAATCCGTAATTTTAATAATTTGCTCGCGCCAAAAGCTAATTATAACCAAGCCGATAATTAGGGCTGAAAAGATAGAAATTAATTTCCCCCACCACCAGCCTAAATCGGCTAAATTTGATTTTTTGGCGGCTACGGTCGGAAAATTATGAATTGTTTCGCCCTTAATAGTCGCGCCAGTTTCAACAATCGCGTTTTTATCCGATTTATATTTTAATTGGCCGTCAATTTTAGCCGTACCGGCGATTATTAATGGCTGATCGTTGTTATTTTGCGAGCCAAAACTAAGGTCAAGATTTTTTCCGACTTTGCCGGCGACGTTGACTTTGCCGGCGCCGCCATAAAGGTCGCGGCCGACATTGCCTCTTAATTCAAAAATATTACCCAAAATTAATAAGTCCCAGCCGATAGTTGAACTGGCTGAAGTTACTGCGGTAGTGCCGATTACCATAGCGTTGCGCGCTACTTGGCCGTTAAAATTAATGGTATTGCCGACCACGCGCAAATTACCTCCGATATTGCCGTTTATATTTATAGATTGTCCGGCGCAAATAACATCGCCGGCCACCTCGCCGTTTATATTTATAGATTGTCCGGCGCAAATAACATCGCCGGTGACTTTACCGTCAATAATCAGACTCGAGCCAACGGCGTAAAGATTGCCTTCAATAATTTCATCTTTAGGCACATAAACCGCATCGCCTTTTTTAAGGCTGTAAGCCGAAGCGGTTAGAGGTAAAAGCAAAAAAATAACAGCGGTTGCCAAAAAGATTTTTTTTGTCAAGTTGGATTTAAATTTTTTTACCCGATTTAATGTTTTCATAGAATAGATTTATATATTGATTTATTATAAAGAGATGTTTGTCTCGATAAAAATTAAATAAAGGATTAATCTACGTTTGACAAACTTACATGAGCAATTCATAATATATATTTGATGGTATTAAAATGGTTTGTTTAAAGCGGTTATATTTTATTTTAACATTTATAATTTAAGCGGGCAATTATCTATTAGGCAAAAAAGACGGCTTGTTTAGGAACAAGCCGTGTAGAAGGTAATGAGAGAAATTAGGCAAATACTTCTTCTGTTTTAGGAATTTTGTAAAAAAGAGCTGCCGAGCACATTAGTTGGGTACTTAGTGGACCCGCCAGAAGAAGTTTTTGACTATGCCCATTCTCAGTTATCGCGCACTCGACTGAATGGAAGCCATTACCAGAATTACAAGTGCATTTTACTGTTTCAATCATTACGACGGTAACAACGCTGTCTTTTAAAATGTTTTCAGGGCATCTGCGGGATTCCAAGCTACAAGGAGTTCCAGATATTTGCATATCAGCTTTCAACGCCGCAAAATCACCTTTTTCAAAAGTTATGCTATTAGCCATTTTTTTCACCTCCATATTTTCTCATTATGTAATGTTTTAATGTTCGATTATACAAAAAACCCATGGCGCAATTCGCCATCGGTTTCCACGGATAAATTTTTAAGTTAAAAAAAGTTTTCCGCTTTTTTTAAGCCTACTATATAAATAAAATAATGTCAATTACTAAGTCAAAACTCGATAAATTTAAGGAAATTAATGAACTTTTAGGTAAAAAAATCAATTCACGCGCCGAGTTGATGGCGGTTAAAAGAAGGTTGGCTAAAAAATACGGCCAGTCTATTTTATCGCATGCGGAAATTTTAAATGAATATAAAAGTCGTTTGTTGTCCGGTGCCATGCCGAGTTCGGCGGCGTTAGAAAAAATTTTGCGCAAACGCTCGGTGCGGACCATGTCCGGCATTGCGCCGGTGGCGGTTTTAACCAAGCCATATCCTTGCCCCGGGGAATGCGCTTATTGCCCGACTGAAAAAAATGTGCCCCAAAGTTATTTATCTAATGAGCCGGCGGTTATGCGGGCTATTCGCTGTAATTATGAGCCATATAAGCAGGTACAACTGCGCCTTGGCGCCTTAGAAGCTAACGGGCATGAGCCAACTAAAATTGAGCTGATTGTAATCGGCGGAACCTGGAGTGTTTTGCCGGAAAAATATAAATATTGGTATATTAAAGAATGTTTTAGGGCGGCTAACGAATTTGAAAAAATAAAAAATTTAAAAAGTAAACCGCAACGGGAAAACGAAAAATTTAAAAATGAATTAGCAAAAGAGCAAAAAATAAATGAAAGCGCGAAATATAAAATTATCGGCATAACTTTAGAAACGCGCCCCGACTATATTAATGAAAAAGAATTATTAGAAATGCGCGAATTAGGCGCGACGCGGGTTGAACTCGGAGTGCAGGCGATTGATGATAAAATTTTAAAATTAAATAAACGCGGACATGGCGTAGCCGAGATTGCCCGAGCGACCGAAATGCTAAAAAATTACGGCTTTAAAGTAACTTATCATATTATGCCGGGGCTACCCGGTTCTACGGTGAAAAAAGATTTGGCTATGTTTAAAAAATTATTTACGGACCAGCGTTTTCAACCGGACCAATTAAAATTTTACCCTACGGTCGTGACGAAAGGCAGTTTACTATATAAATGGTGGCGTGCCGGAAAATACAAGCCTTACTCGGATAAAGTTTTACAAAATTTAATTGTGGAGTGCAAAAAAGCCGTGCCGCCGTATGTCCGCATTATTAGATTGATTCGCGATATTCCCGGGGAGTCAATTATGGCCGGTAACTTAATAACTAATTTAAGGCAAATAATGAAAGATCGGGGAGTGAAATGCAATTGTATAAGATGCCGTGAAGCCAAAAATGAAAAATTTAAAGTTAGTGATTTAAAACTTAAAATTATAAAATATAAAGCTTCGTCCGGCATAGAATATTTTTTGAGTTATGAGTCTAAAGACGGAAAAGTTTTATACGGGTTTTGCCGGTTAAGGCTTAGGTCTCATAACTCGCAACTCATAACTCATAACTCAATTAAGAGCGCAACGTTAATTAGAGAACTGCATGTTTACGGAGAATTGGTTTCGGTCGGCGGCAATAAAAAAATTCAGCATGCGGGTTTGGGGAAAATGTTAATGACTGAGGCGGAAAAAATCGCGCGGAAAAATCTTTATAAGAAAATGGCGGTTATTGCCGGCGTGGGCGTAAGAGGTTATTATCGTAAGTTAGGTTATAAATTAGAAAATAGTTATATGATAAAAAGTTTGTTATAATTAAATTATTAATATTTTTAATTTAAACATATGTTAAATTATAAAAATTTAAGTGAGCAGGATAGCGAAGTTATGGCTATAGTTAAGCGAGAAATGGTTAGGCAGGCCGAAGAGATGGAATTAATCGCTTCGGAAAATTATGTTTCTAAAGCGGTTTTAGAAGCTATGGCTACCGTATTAACCAATAAATATTCGGAAGGTTTTCCCGGCCATCGCTATTACGGCGGTAATCAATATATTGATGAAGTGGAAACTATCGCCATCGAGCGCGCTAAAAAGTTATTTTCGGCCGAGCATGTTAATGTCCAGCCTTTATCCGGTTCGCCGGCCAACGCGGCCGTGTATATGGCGTTTTTAAAACCTGGTGATAAAGTATTGGGCTTAAGACTCGATCATGGCGGTCATTTATCGCATGGCCATCCGGTGAATTTTTCCGGTATGCTATATAATTTTACCCAATACGAAGTTGATATTGTCACCGGCAAAATAAATATGGAAAAAGTCAGGGAGATTGCTTTGCGCGAAAAACCGAAAATGATTGTGGCCGGTTATAGCGCTTACTCGCGTGAAATTGAATGGCAAAAATTTAAAGATATCGCGGACGAGGTCGGGGCTTTTACTTTCGCCGATATCGCGCATACCGCCGGCCTTATCGCGGCCGGAGAAATGGCTAATCCGGTGCCGTTTTTTGACGTAGTTTCCACCACCACTCATAAAACTTTACGCGGCCCGCGCGGCGCCATAATAATGTGTAAAGAGCAATTCGCCAAGCAGGTTAATAAGGCGGTTTTTCCCGGCATGCAGGGCGGGCCTCATGATCATATAAATGCGGCTAAGGCTGTGGCTTTCGGCGAAGCTTTAAGGCCGGAGTTTAAAGTGTATGCCAAACAAATAATTACCAACGCTAAATTAATGGCCGAAGAATTTATAAAACTCGGCTACCGGGTGATTTCCGGCGGTACGGATAATCATTTAATGGTAGTTGATATGACGGCCAAAGGATTGTCGGGTAAAGAAGCGGAAGTTATTTTAGAAAGGTGCGGTATTTCGGTCTCCCGCTCAACTATCCCGAATGATCCGAACCCGCCGATGAATCCGTCGGGCGTGCGTTTCGGCACGCCGGCCATAACCACCCGCGGCATGAAACAAGCAGAAATTAAAAAAATTGTCGGCTGGATTAATTCGGCGATTGAGCAAAAAGAAGAACCGGAGATGCTTGAAAATATTAAGAAGCAGGTTAAAGAAACGTGTTTGGAATTTCCCGTACCTTCGATTTGATGTCATTCTGGAGGGAGCGTCAGCGACCGATAGAATCTCGAGATGCTATCACTTCACTTCGCCGCGCCGGCGACGCTTCGCTTGCGAGGCGGGCGAGTTTCGTTCCAGCATGACAAATTACTATGTCTAAATTAATTGACGGTAAAACATGCTAAGAATAAATAGCCGGCAAAAGATTGATAAAAAAAACACCGGCAGAAATGATTTGATAAAATTTATTGCCATTGCGGCCATGGTGGTTGATCATATCGGCTTAGTTTTTTTTCCGCAGATTATTTTTTTACGGATAATCGGCAGGATTGCTTTTCCTGTTTTTGCCATGAGCATTGCCGAGGGCTATCGTTATACGGCGAATTTTAAAGACTATTTATTAAGAATAATTTTACTCGCCGCCGTCTCCCAGATTCCCTACATGTTTCTTTTTAATACGGGGAAATTAAATGATTTATTTACCTTGGCCTTAGCGTTAATTTTTATCATGGCGGTTGACAAGAAAAAATATTATTTGGCTTTATTGGTAATAGCCATTCCCTGTTTTATCAGTTTTAATTACGGAATATACGGAATTTTAATGGCGGCAATTTTTTATTATTTAAAATCAAAAAATATTTATTTATTGGCATCGTTAAGCGCGATTACGGTTGTTTATTCGCTGGTTTATAACTGGCCGGTGCAATTATTCGCTTATTTGGGGTTTTTGCTGATTATTTATCTGCCGCTGGCTAAAATTAAGCTGGTTTTACCTAGATATTTTTTCTATTGGTTCTATCCGGCCCATTTGCTTTTGCTTATAATTTTAAAATATTCTCTAATCGCATGTCTAAAATAATTGACGGTAAAAAATTAGCCGAAAAAATTAAAGACGATATCGTTAAAGAAATCGTCGGTTTTAATAAAAATATTTATAATATCACCAGGCCGAACCTAGCGATAATTTTAATCGGCGAACGGCCGGATTCGGAATTGTATGTCAGTTTAAAAGAACGCGAAGCTAAAAAAGTCGGTATCGATACGCATTTATATAAATGTCCGGAGAATATCGGTGAATTGGAAATTTTAGAAATGATAAAATGCTTAAACGAAGATAAGGCGGTAGACGCGATTTTAGTGCAATTACCGTTGCCGGACGGAATTGATACGGATACGGTTATTATGGCGCTTAATCCGACCAAAGACGTTGACGGTTTTCATCCCGATAATTTAGAAAAATTATTAAATAGCTGCGATACTCCGGATTTAATGCCGCCGGTTATAGCCACGGTCTTAGAAATGTTAAACAGTATAAATTATAAAATTAAAAATAAGCAGGTTTGTGTTATTTCCAATTCGGATATTTTCGGTATGACCTTGGCCCATGTTTTAAAATGTAAAGGCGCTAAAGCCGAAATGGTTAAAGCGGATGATAAAGATTTAATTTTAAAAACCAGTCGAGCCGATATTCTAATTACGGCCGCTGGCAAACCGGAGTTTATAAAAAAAGATTTTGTAAAAAAAGACGCGGTAATTATAGATGTAGGTATTTCTAAATTAGGTGATAAAGTCGTGGGCGATGTGGATTTTTACGGCGTAGAAGAAAAAGTTAGTTATATTACGCCCGTACCCGGGGGCGTCGGGCCAATGACTATCGCTATGGCGTTTAAAAATACGCTGGAGATTTATAAGAGAAGAAAAATATAAAATATTTTATTTATAAAAATAAAAGAAGTCGACCCGAAAATTTTGGGTCGACTTTTTATTCATTCGCAGAAATTTTTTACAATTTCTTGCGGCCTAAACGGATGAGTGAAAAAAATACTTGAAAAAGAGACGGCTTGCACTCCGGCATTGAAAAATTCAAAACAATCATCTCTGTTCATAATTCCGCCGCCGCCGATTATTGGAATTTTTATCGCTGAAGAAATT
>JBAXOH010000041.1:0-6679 GCA_037133335.1 bacterium | reverse complement strand
TATTATTACTATTATTTCTTTATATATAAATACTATTAATTAATAAACCCTTAATTAAAATATATTATGACAAACCAAACACACCTAGGACTAAAAATACTCAGTCTACAAGAAAATTTTAAAAAAGGTTTGGCTTTAGTTGGACATGTTTCGGGAAAAAATATTAATTTACCAATATTAAATAATATTTTAATAAAAGCCGAGGAGGGAAAAATAAGATTAATAGCTACTAATTTAGAAATTGGCGTAATTAGCACTGTTAGGGGGAAAATTGAGCGCGAAGGATCTTTCACGGTTAGCTCTAAAATTATTTCTGATTGTATAAACCTTTTGCCAAATAAAAAAATAGGCTTAGAGCAGAGTGAAAATGATTTATTGGTCGACTGTGAAAATTATCAGGCTAAAGTTAAGGGCCAATCGGCCGAAGAATTTCCTTTAATACCCGAGGTTGATAGAAAAAATTATTTTAGCGCCGAAGCCGAAGAAGTAAAAAAGGCTGTTTCTCAGGTAATTTTTGCTACCGCCCTAAGTGAAACCAGATTAGAATTATCGGGTGTACTTTTAATTTTTTCCGGAGGCAACTTAACTATAGCAGCGACCGATAGTTATCGTTTAGCTGAAAAAAAAATAAAGATTAAATCAAATAGCGAAGAAGAAAAAAAAATTATTGTGCCAGCTAAAACTCTTCAAGAACTTTTAAGAATTTTATCAATTAATTTAGATAATGAGGTTGAAGAAAAAAATTCTGAAATAAAATTTTATATTTCAGAAAACCAAATTTTATTTACCTATGGTTCGACTGAATTAGTTTCGCGCTTAATTGAGGGGCAATATCCAGACTATCAACAAATTATTCCCAATAACAGCAAAACTAAAATTTCTATTGACCGCCAAGAATTAATCCGAGCCGTAAAAATGGCTTCATTATTTTCTAAAACCGGTATTAATGATGTAAATTTAGATTTTCCGGCGGGTAAAAATCAGGTGATAATTTCTTCAGTTTCCGGACAAACTGGAGAAAATATAACAAACTTAGAAGCTAAGGTGTCTGGCGATGATAATAGTATTGTGGTTAATTATCGTTATTTACTCGAAGGTTTGAATAATATTGAAAAAGAAACAGTTAAAATTGAGGTCATAGACAGTAATACGCCATGTATTATTAAGCCGGACCTGCCCGCGCAGGCAGGTCAAGATGAAAATTATTTATATATTATCATGCCGATAAAACAGTAAGATATTGAATATATAAAATCATCAGCCCATGGGCTGATGATTTTTTTATTTAAAAAATATTATTGGGTAACCACGGGCGTGGTTGTGGCCGCCGCCGGTAAATTATTAACAGTAACAGAAATTTCTTCGCTAGTAGCCGTTTGGCCGTACCAGCCATGCGCCTCTGCGTAAAATCTATAGGAACCCGGGGTTAAAATGTTTATTACCATAGCCTCCGAGACTTGATTGGTAATTTGACTTTTGGCAATTTGCTGTATTTTTCCCTTAGAATCTTTAAGGTAAAAAGTAACACCGGCAGTTTGTTCTGGGTTAGATACCTCGGCTTTTAATAATAATGGGAAATCGTATTTAATTATATTGGCGCCGTTAATCGGTTGAGTCAGGCTAACGTCGAGATTTATATTTTTTGGCTTACTATTTTTAGTTAAATTAAATTCTATTTTTTGTTCAGAACAATTATCAACATCATCGCAAACCCTTACGGTTAAACTATGAAAGCCGTTACTTAAAGCACTGACCGATTTATTAAGGCCAAAGGGGTAAGACGTCACAGAACTGAATAAATAATCATCAATATAATATTCGGCTCGGCTAATGCCCCGCGGCGCCGTGGCGCTTATTTGGACGGTTAAGAGTTGGTTGGAAATGGTTTGGTTATTACTGGGGTAATCAATTAATATTACGGGGTTAGATTCCGGCCGATGAACATTATCATATTCAGTAGGCGGCGCTGAATTAGTAATGCCTTGTTTTTTTGCCCAGGCTAGAACCGCATTTTCCCACAAATTAAATTGCGGATCGCTCTGCGGGTTGGTTGGCGCCGGTCCGCGCGGGTCGTCTTTATTAATATAATATAAAATAGAATGTGCCTGTTTAAATTGTTTTTCTATAATAGCGTTGGCTGGTGTGAATTCGTTAGCTAACAGTCCGGAAAATTTATCAATTTTTACGGTAGCGTCCGGGTCGATTACGCCGTCTAGCACCGGCTTGCCGGTTGGCTGGTTTTCGGGCGCATTAAAATATTCAATTGGCGTATTGCCTAAAACTTTATTCATATAATCATGCCAAATTGGCGCCGCCACAACCGAACCGTCGGCACCGCGCTTCATTTCTTTATTGTCATTATTACCAACCCAGACGCCAGTGACGATTGAGGGGGTATATCCTATAGTCCAGGCATCGCGGTAGTCGTTGGTAGTGCCGGTTTTAGCCGCTACCGGCCTTGAGCCTAGCGTTAGAAAGTTATTTTCTCCGAAGATATAAGCCCGGGCGCCATTATCCGATAAAATACTATTAGTTAAACGCGCGACGTTACTGTTTAAAACTTTTTCATCTTGATTTTTAAATTCTTCTAATATTTTTCCGTCTTTATCTTCAACTTTTAAAATAACGGCAACCGGATGTTTTACACCTTCGCGGGCAAAAGCGCTAAAGGCATTAACATGTTCTAATAATTTTACTTCGCCGCCGCCCAAAACCAAAGATAAACCGAAACGCTCTTTATCATTAAGTGTGGTGTAGCCTAAATTTTGCGCTAAGCTGATAACGTTATCAATGCCGGTTAAATAAATAGTTTTTACCGCCGGAATATTTAAAGATCCGGCCAGGGCCTGTCTAATGGTAACCGGGCCATGTTCTTTTGAATCGTAATTATTCGGCTGGTATGGTTTGGTTGGATCGGTGGAAAAATTAGTTACTACGTCATAAAGGATTGTTTCGGGCGTGTAGCCCTTAATAAATGAGGCTGTGTAAACAATCGGCTTAAAAGATGAGCCCGGTTGCCTGGGTTGCAAGGTTACGTTCACTTGGCCGTCAATAGCATCGTTAAAATAGTCGCGTGAGCCTACCATGGCCAGGACTTGGCCGGTTTTTGGATCAATTGAAATTAGAGCGGCGTTGGTGGCTTGGTAATTTTTTTCATTATTGATCGCTTTTTCATTGATTACTTCTTCGGCAATTTTTTGTTTATATAAATCAAGCGTGGTATAAATTTTTAAACCGTCTTGCTCTATGGCTTTTTCACCGTATTTATCCGCTAAAATTTCTTTAACATACATAACGAAATGCGGCGCTAAAATATTGTCGGTTTGTGGTTTAAAAACTAGAGCAAAATTTTTTGCTTCTTCGGCTTGTTCTTTAGTGGCGTAGCCGTATTTTACCATTAAGTCTATAATATATTTTTGTCGTGCCAATAAAATGTCTTTATTCGGTCCGTAAGGAGAATAGCGGCTGGGGGCTTGTGGTATAGCGGCTAAGATGGCCGATTCGGCTAAGTTTAAATCACGAGCGCTTTTACCAAAATATTTTTGGCTGGCCGCTTCAGCGCCGTAAGCGGTTGAGCCGTAAGGAATTTCATTAAAGTACATCTGTAAAATTTCATCTTTAGAGAATTTTTTTTCAAGACGGTAGGCTAAAATTATTTCTTTAATTTTTCTGGTAAGGGTTTTTTCATTGGTTAAAACCGAGTTTTTAATAAATTGTTGGGTTAGGGTTGAGCCGCCGGCCGTTTTACCAAAAAGCACATCGGTTACTAGGGTTCTAAAAATAGCCCAGACGCTAAAACCACCATGTTTATAAAAATCTTTATCTTCTATGGAAATGGTGGCATTTTTTAAATTGTCGGGGATATCTTTTAAATTGATAATAGTGCGTTTTTGATCGCCATGAATTTCGTAAAGAATAGTTTGGCCGGTGCGGTCATAAATTTTTGTGCTTTGCGCTATTTGGCGTTCAATTAAGCGGTTAGGATCGGGCAGATCATGAGTTAGCCAAAGGTAGCCGGCATAGCTCAAAATAAATAAAGCCAAAAGACAGATAAAAATGGTTTTAGCCAGATTTATTTTTAGCGGGTGGTTATTTTTTCCGCCGGAATATTGTTTAACGCCGTTTCGGTTACCAAAACTAGAAGGATTTTTTTTAACTTTGTTTAAAAAATACTTTTTTTTGGTTTGGCGCCAATTTTGAGGTGATTTTGTATGTTTTGAAGAATATGAAGCAGCCATAATAAAAAATTATAACAGTTTTTACCGTATCTCGCAACTTGCAATTCTTAACCCATAACTTTTAAATATTTATTTTTTCTATTATGAGTTCTTAATTTTAAGTTGCTGGTTATGGGGTCTTGAGCTATTGGCTCACTTTTGTATTTTATGGTAAAATATAATAAGGGTTACGACCCGGGTAAATGTTAATAACTTAAATTATTTAACTTAACATCGATACAGCGAATTAAATTCGTGCGTATTCGTGTTTTTTTGAGGGGAGGTGAAAAATGAAAAAAATATTATTGAAAAAAATTGTGGTTATGGCTATGGCTCTATTTATTTTAACTCCGGCCCTGGCTTTTTCTTTGTCAGCTCCGGCCTTAGCGACAAGCGATGCTTTAAATCCATGGGGGACTGATGCTTTAAAAGACAATATTCAAACTACCACCGGTTTGGGTGATCGTGATCCGCGCGATATCGCGGCTTCAATTATCCGCATTATTTTAGGATTTTTAGGTATTGTCGCCGTAATTATAATTTTATTAGGCGGCTTTAAATGGATGACTGCCGGAGGCAACGAAGACAAGGTTGGCGAGGCTAAAAAATTAATTACCGCCGGTATCATCGGCCTGGTAATTATTGTGGCAGCTTTTGCTATTGCGACTTTTGTTTTAAATTCATTAATGCAAGCTACTACAGAAGCTTAATATTCTTAATACCGGTATTAAGAGCCTGTTTGGAAAGTTCATTTCTACTGCAATTCTAAAATTTTGGCATAATTTTATTTTAAATTTTATCGCCTATATGCTTATATAAGCTTAAAAATTTAAAAAAAATTCTATCCCAAATTTTAAAATTTCGTTGCGAAAGCAACTTTTCAAACAGGCTCTTGAATAGGTGGTTCCGGATTTATTCCGGACCACTGCCGTAAGCGTAAGATATGTTTTTGCGTTTAGAGCGGTGGAGAATACGTAGCTTGTCATTGCGAGGAGCCTCGTACTCGAGGCGACGCGGCAATCTCACATACTATTTATTAAGACTATAGATTGTTTTTAAGATAAAGATTTATTCAATAAAATTGTTTGCGAGATTGCTTCGTCACCGAAGCTCCTCGCAATGACGGGTGGTCTATATGTTTTTAACTTCAAAATACAATAAAATAATTCTTTCCGGTTTAATGATTGTTTTATCGTTTTTAATCATGGCGCAAGCGGGTTTGGCGGTAGAACCGAAAACTACAAATTATGGATTAGACGTAACCGCCAAGCAAGGCTTGGGAGAAAATACAGTAAAGCCAGAGAATAGTAACATATCCTCCATGATCGGAAAAATCGTTGGTGCGGCTCTATCTTTTTTGGGCGTGGTGTTTTTCATTTTAATAATTTACGGCGGTTATATGTGGATGTTTTCTATGGGCAATGAGCAGACCGCGGGTAAAGCCAAGGATATTATTGTCGCCGCGGTTATAGGTTTAGTAATAGTTTTAGCAGCTTACGCCATAACAACTTATCTTGCAGGAGCTTTAGGACAGCCCACAGCTCCGGCATTGCCAGCTACAGACCCAGTGATTTAAGTGAAAATTTATATGAAAAAAATATTATGTTTTACGGTTGGTATTATTATATTAAGTAGTTTTTTCTTTAATGCGAACCTAGAAAGAATATCAGCCGAAACATTTTCTAGTGGTTTAATTACAACCGGAGGAGAGATTGGATATAGCAGCGATGATACAACAAATTTGTCTTTAGCCGACAAGATTGGCAAAGTATTATCAATAGCAACGGGATTTTTAGGCGTAGCTTTTTTATGTTTAATGATTTACGCCGGCTATATTTGGATGCTTGCCCGTGGCAATGAACAACAGGTGGAAAAAGCAAAAAATATAATAATTTATGCGGTAATCGGCTTGGTGGTGGTTTTAGCCGCTTATACTATAACAAATTTATTTTACGATTTATGGTTAGAAGCAACTCCTCAATCCTAATAATCAAAAAAGTTGTGGTTTTAGTTTTATTAATTTTTGTTTTTAATATTAATTTTTGTTTTGCTACTGATAATAATTTAAAAGATGCTTTTGGTACTAAACTTGAAGAGGTGGCTGGTAGTTCTGGCGCGGGCTATGACACAAATGATGCTGTTGATGCTTATAGTATAATTTCTTTGGCTATTACTACTGCTTTAAGTTTATTGGGGGTTATTTTTTTAGTTTTAATGATTTATGCCGGTTATAATTGGATGACGGCAAGAGGGGAAGAAGAAAAAGTTACTAAAGCTAAAGATACGATTATGCGCGCGATTATTGGTTTAATTATTGTGGTGGCCGCTTATGCTATCAGCACATTTGTCATAAGCAAGTTAGAGACAGGAGTTTTTAAAAGTAGTGATAATAGAGATTTAAAGGTTGCTAAGATAGATGGCGATTATAAAATAATCGGGTAATAATTTTAGTTTTTAAATAT
>JBAXOH010000040.1:0-6715 GCA_037133335.1 bacterium | reverse complement strand
AAACAAAAGAGCAAAAAAGAACTATTTTGCATGAATTAAACGACAAAATTTCCAGAGCTAAGTCAATTATTTTCGCCAAATATAATACTTTAACGGTTAAAGAAAATGAAGAGTTAAGGTCTAAATTACGCCAAGAAAATAATGAATATTATGTGGCTAAAAAGACTTTATTCGGCCTAGCCTTAAAAGATAAAGCAATTGCCGGTTTGGATGTAAAAAAATTTGAAGGGCAAGTTGCCGCGATTTTCGGTTATAGTGATGAAGTTTCTCCGGCCAAGATAATCGGTCAATTTAGAAAAGAAAAAGATAAAGAAGGGAAAATTGAGTTTATCGGCGGCATTTTAGAAAATAAATATATTGGCGCTAGCGAAGTCGCAAGTTTAGCGACTTTACCGAGTAAGCAGGAACTATATGCTAAAGTTGTCGGTTCAATCAACGCTCCGGTTTTTGGCTTCGTTAATGTCCTGGCCGGCAATCTTAGAAATTTAGTTGGCGTGCTAAAAGCGATTGGCGATAAAAAATAAAAATTTTATATATTATATAACTAAATAATTAAGCAAAATTTATGTCAGAAGAAACAAAACAAGAGGAACAAATTGAAGTTCCGGCAAAATTTAAATCATTGGTTGAAACCATTGAGAAAATGTCGGTTTTGGACTTAGCCGAATTGGTTAAGCTTTTAGAAAAGAAATTTGGCGTTTCGGCCGCTGCTCCGGCTATGATGATGGCTGGTCCGGCTGCTGCTGCCGCCGCCGAAGTAGAAGAGAAGACCAGCTTCAACGTTGAAATAACCGAAGCTGGCGCAAATAAGATTGCGGTTATTAAGGCCGTCCGTGAATTAACCGAAATGGGCTTAAAGGACGCGAAAGATTTAGTTGATGCGGCTCCTAAAATGTTAAAAGAAGGCGTTAAAAAGGAAGATGCTGAAGCCATGAAAAAAAGATTAGAAGAAGCCGGCGCAAAAGTTACGCTGAAATAAATATTACTCGGGTAATAATAAAATTAAAACGCTCCGTGTTCGCGGGGCGTTTTTTTATTTATAATAAATTCAGTTTATTTATTTAGATGAACGGCCTCGATTGAGTAAACCGAAGCGTCGTTTAATAAATATATTTTTTTATTGGCTTCGTCAATTTGAAAATCTTTTAAATTATTGAATTTATCGCTCGTATATTGATTAACAAAATTGCCGTTTTTATTAAATACGACCAGTCTTTTTCCGGCTGGTTCAAAAACATAAAGATAATCTTGGGTTTCGGAAATAGCTAATTTAGTTGCCTGGCTTAAATTAGGTTCAACCGGGGAGATGGAAAATTCCTGTTTTTTGCCTTTGCTGTATTCAGAAATTTCCCCGTTATTTTTTAAGAGATAAATATTGCCGTTAATATCGAGACTGGTCACGCCGGTTAAATCTTCTGCGGTGTTTAGCCAGCTAACCGCGCCGGTTAGGCCAGAGCCGTTTTTATCAAAACGGTAAATTTGTCCACTTATGGAGTCAGCCAGATAATATCTATTATTATATTGCTTAAAATCAATTATTTTTTGCGTTTTAGCCGGATAGTCAATTTTTAAAGCTGATAATTTTTCGGTTTTAGAATCAAAAATAATAAGACTATTATTGTCGGCGTTAAAATAGGAGATATTATTATTTTTATCAATATCCGGAAAATCGAGTTTGCTTATATTTTGTTCGGTTAAATTTATGGCCGTGGTAAGCTTATTTTTTAAATCAATGCTGTAAATGGAATTTTCTACCGCATCGGCGGCAAATATTTTTTCTTGAGCTATGGCTATATTAGTCGGTTTGGCGTTAGCGTTAAGGTTGGTAAAGTTGGCTACCAGGGATGCATCGGCTCGGATAACACGGCTTATTTTTTCAGTTTGTACCAGATGCTTGGCTATTAACTCGTTATATTGATCTTTTTGCGCCTGACTTTTCTGGGGCAGTTCTGCTATTAATCCCTTTACTTCTTCAAGCAGTTTTTTGGCGTTGGCTTCATTGTTATATAAAAGGCTGGCATCAATTTGATTTTGCTTTTGACCGATAGCCGCCGTTAAATCGCTGATAGCGGTTTGATTTTTTACTTCTTTATTTTTTATGTTCTGCCAAATCAGATTAAAAGAAAAAATTACCAGACAGATTAAAAAGGCTGTCAATAAAATTTTATTTATTTTATTAAGATTTTTGTACCAGAAAAATAGTTTGATCGAATCAGTTTTGGTTTTTAGGCATATTTTTTTTACGCCGGGAATTAGTTGATTAAAAAATTCGGTTAGTTTTTCTTTATTGGTTAATATTTTAAAAATATAAATAAACAGGCCGATTAAGACAGCTAAATAATTTTTTAAAGAATTAAAGATTTTTTTAAAAGAAAGCCAGCTTGTTTTTTTGCCGGAAAAAATTTTATCTTTAAGCAAAAATGCTCGGCCGCTGGCTTTATTAGTTTGTTCAAGATTAAGCCTCCCGGCTAAATTATTAAAAAAAGATGACCATTTTTTAGCGTTGACCAGACCCGAAGGAGTAAGTAATTTTTCTGTTTGTTCTTCGGTGGTGATTAGATTTTCAATTGAAGCCCGGGTCGAGGTAACCGGTTCCTTTATTTTTACTTCTAACATTTCCGCACCCGCGGTGTTTTTTATGATAATTCCCAAAAAGGGGACATAAGCGTTAATTTTATTTAAGGTGTTTTTTATTTGTTCGGCCGCGCTGGCCGGAGGCAGAGTAGTTATTATGTTAATAATTTGTTTAGCCGAAAGGTATTCGGAAAGGGTTTCGCCGGAGAAGACAAAATAACCGCCGCGCGGCAAAGCGCCGCTTATGACGTTAGAAAATAATTTAGTTAAGCTAGAAGTTTTTTTTGCTTCGCCTTTATCCGTTTGCTCGGTAATATCGGCTAATTTATATTTGGCGCTGTCTTCATTTTTACCTTTATATAAAAGTAGCGCTTTATTTTTTCCTAAATTGGAAAAATGCAAACTATCATTATAAATTACGCCTATCGTTATATTAGTCAGGGCGGTGTTTATTTTTATTTTTTCATTTTGTAAAAATTCGGCTAATTTTTTATTAGTCTTAGCCAGGGCCGATTCAAAAATATGCTCTATTTTTATGCTGGAAACTCGTTCGCGCAAGATCATCTTTTCATTTTGATAATAACTATGGCTAAGAGTGTTAATTAAAAAGTTAATAATTTTAAGACTGTCCGCCTTTTTTGATTCAATCTCGATCAAAGCAAATAGTTTTCCGGCCAAAGCTTCTTTATTGGCATCCGGCTGAGCGATATAAATTTCATGGGCCAATCCATTGCGCTGGCCGGGAGTTAGAATAAATTGGGCTATTTTGTAATTCATAATTAGAAGTAAAAATTAAACTAAAAAATTTAGCTTTGACTAAATGGTAAGTTTATTATACAATAAATTCAGAGAAAAGGGAATTTTTTAATATTTGTTAAAAATATGCTGGAAAAATTGTTTGGTTCAAATTCACGAGTTAAAATATTAAAGTTATTTCTGCTTAACCCGGCGGATAAGTTTTATATCAGGCAATTATCCCGTGATTTAAAATTGCAGCTTAATTCGGTTCGCCGAGAATTGGAGAATTTGGAAAAGTTTGGCATTTTAACATCAGATATGAAAAATGAAGAAGAGATAAATGGCGAGAAGGAAGCGGCCCGAGCTTCTTCTTCTCCGGCAGGCGGACAAGAAAAAAAATATTTTCGCGCTAATCCTAATTTTGTTTTATTTGATGAGATAAAGGCTTTAATCGTTAAAGCGCAGATTTTATACGAAAAAGATTTTGTGAAAAAGCTTAATTCTATCGGTAAAGTAAAATTATTGGTTTTAACCGGTATTTTTGTTAATAATCCCAGTACTTTAATTGACATACTGATTGTGGGTAAAATTAACAAGCCCAAATTAATTAAATTAATAAGAGAATTAGAAGATGAATTAGGCAAAGAAATTAATTTTACGGTTTTTGATTCTCAAGAATTTAAATACCGCCGTGATATTACCGATATATTTCTTTATGGTATTTTAGATGGCAGAAAACTTGTGGTGATTGACGAAGTTGGACTAAGCTAATTAATTAGCAAATATTTGACATTAATGTTCCGGTTTTATTTGCAAAATTTCCTACTGCGTAACTCGGCCGGCTGAACCGGCCTCAAACAGTCCTCGCACGCAAATTTCACAAATAAAGCCGGAACAATATCTAGCCCCTTTAGGGGGTTTTTGTTTTATTTGACATAATACTTAATATATGATATAGTAATTAGTTGTTTAAATTATTTATTATATTATATGTTATATACTCTAAAGTTAGCTAAAAATTTAATAGACAAAGCTGGCAGATCAAAAAAATATAGACTGTTAGCCGTTATTTTAGCGGCTAAATTTTTATTGTCTATTTTAGCTATAATTACTATCAGTTATTTAGCTATTAATGCGCAAAATGCCGATGCGGCTTATGGCGTTAATTCTGCGACTAAGCAGGTTAGAACTGCCGATAATCCTGCGGTTTATTATTTAGACCATGCGCGCGGGCTAAAGAAAGCTTATGTTAGCGCCAAGGCTTTTTTGGCCTATGGCAATAAATGGAGCGATATTAAAGTTATCAGCGGCGAGGAATTAAATAAGTGGCCGGAAGTTAGGCTGGTTAAATCCGCGAGTGGCCAAGCGGTTTATTATATTTCCAATGGACAAAAAGCTTTAATTGAATCCGAGCAGGAGTTTATTAATTCGGGGTTTAAATGGCCGGATATCGTAACAATTTCAGAGGCCGATTTAGTCGAATATAAAACCGCTGATTTAAAAGTTGCCGGAGCGATGGTGGATTATAGCGGCAACCCGTTGTCGGTTGCCTTAGATTCTTCAAGCCCCAAGGCTGATTATTTAGTTACTAATACCCAAGATAATTTAGTGGCTGTTTTTAGTTTAAAAGTTGATAGCAAACCGGCCCAAATTAAACAATTAGTTTTAGATTTAAAAGGTGTTTTTAATTCCGATTTAATTAAGGAAATATATTTAACTAACGAAAGCGATATAGAATATCCGGTTTTCGCGTCTCCGAATAATCGGCAAGCCACTTTTAATTTTACGGGCGAGCCGATAATCATAAGTCCGGGCGAGGTTAGAAAAATAAAAGTTTATGTAAATTTTAACGATAGTTCCGCAAATATTATTAACCATACTTTCCAGGTAGCAATTAATCAGGCGGTTAATATAACCGGCGCTAAGGCCCTAGGCGTTTTTCCGCTAGCCGGGGAGAACTTTAAGTTTATTTCCGGAGCCGGCGTTTTAGAAAGTGTTATTGCTAACGAGCAGTCTTTAAGTATTGGCAATAATCAGGCGGTTATCGGTTCAACGGAAAAAAATATCGGAAAATTTAATTTAGCGGAAACTTCCGGTAGGGCCGATGTTTTTATTAAAGAATTAAAATTTGCCAATAACGGCAATGTCGGATCAACTAATTTAAATAATTTTAAGTTAAAAAATAAGGCCGGCCAAATTGTCGCCACCGCCCCGAGCATGACTAGCGACAGAGAGTTAATTTTTAAATTAAATGATTATAAAATTAAAAAAGCCAATAGCGAAACCTTTACTGTTTTAGCCGATGTTGTTGATGGCGAAAATAATACAATTAATTTTTATCTTGATAAAGCTAAAGTTTTAAGCTCGCAGGGAAATTTTAATTTGTATGTAAATATAACCAATCTTGACGAAATTATTACTATCAAGCGCGAAGCGGTCGGCGTTGTCGCTAAGGAGTTAAAAGCCAACAATAAGGTTTTTACCCAGCAAACCGGCGCGATTATCGGTAATTTTGAGATAAGAAACAATAACCAAAAAATAAGCTTAAATCGCTTAAGCTTTAGCTTGGAGAAAAATAGCGCTACGCCCGGTTTAACCGAGACGGTTTATTTAGTTGATTATAATAGCGGTGAAGTTTACGGTTATTTTAATGGTGATAAATTTAATAGCGGCATGGTTAATATTAGCTTAAACGGCTTAAATTTAACGGCTAAACAAAATTTAGTTGTCGCTTTAATAACTAAGATTCCCGAGAGCGCGCCTAACGGCGGTTATTACAAAATAATTTTAAACAGCCTTAATTATCGCAACGATAGCGGCGCTTTATTTTCCGATACGGTTAACAGCGCCGGAGTAAAATTAATCGTCAATAAATCAAATCTTTATCTTTATTCCAATAACGAGCTGGGCGATCAAGCCTTTATCAAGGGCGAGCATAATATTAAGATAGCTAGTTTCATTATAGAAGGCGCGGCTGGAGGCGATACTAAAATAACCGGTTTGACTTTTTCCCGCGGCAGCGACAGTTCGGGCGCTATTTCTTTTGATAACGGTTTTAGCAATTTAAAATTTTATATCGGTTCGTCTCAAATTAAAGTGATTAAAAATCCTTATTTAGGCGATTTAACCGTCGAAGGCTTTATCTATGTTTTAAAAGCAGGCGCTAGAGCGGAAATAAAAGTTTATACTGATACGGAAATTGATTTAGGGGCTTCGGAAGTTCAACTGGCTATTAGTAATGTGGCCGCGGTTAATAACAGCTCATTAATACCGGCCGTAGTTAATAATTTGAATGTTAATAGCCATAAAGCTACTTTCGGCTTAGTTAGCGCGGAGGTTAGTAAAATTACCGATGGTTTTATAACTAAGGGCGAAGATGACAACGTTATCGCCGGTTTTAAAA
>JBAXOH010000039.1:0-6833 GCA_037133335.1 bacterium | reverse complement strand
ACTTTAAATATCGGCGGTGGCATGGCTATCCCATATGAAAAAAAGAAGCATTACGGCACGGCTAATGTAGTTAATAGAATAATTACTACCATTAAAAAGGTTTGCACCGACACCGAGATAACGCACCCAAATATTATTGCCGAATGGGGTAGATATATTATGGCTCCGGCTCAAATAACGATTTTTAAAATTTTATGTCAAAAGCCAATCGCTAAAGCTATGGCTAAAAAATGGTATGTTATTGATGGCAGTTTTATGAATGATTTAATTGATACCTGGGCAATTCATCAAAAGTGGCATATCGTTCCGGTTAATAATATGGCTGCGGAAAAATTATCAAGAGTTTGGTTGGCTGGCGCTTCCTGTGATTCTGACGATTGTTATACCGCCGGCGGCGGGCAAATTCTTTTGCCGCGCTTAGAAGATACTAACGGGGATTATCAATATATAGCCTTGTTTGATTCAGGGGCGTATCAAGACGCTTTAGCTTCGCATCATTGTCTTTTATCTTCGCCGGCCAAAGTTATCGCTCAAAATGGTATTTTAACCATAGCCCGGCGCCGCGAATCGGCCGATGAAGTTGGAAAGTTGTTTGGGTGGTAAACTTTTAAAAACTTTTTTAGAAAAAGTTTTTAATATTTTCAAAAAATATATTGTATCAAATAAAAATTTTATAGCGAGCAAAGCTCTACGGCCATAAAATTTTTATTTGATTATTAATAATTATGATATTTAACAGGCTTAGTTCTTCTTGTGGATTAAGCTTGTTTTTATAAAATATATGGCTTTAGAAAAATACCAAGCTAAAAGAAAGTTTAATAAAACGCCTGAGCCCAAAGGCGCTGTAAAGAAAAAAAGTTTATCGCGTTTCGTCGTGCAAAAACATCAGGCCAGCCATTTGCATTACGATTTTCGCTTGGAGCATGGCGGCGTTTTAAAATCCTGGGCCGTACCTAAGGGCTTGCCGGAATTTTTAGGTGTAAAACGATTAGCGGTGCAGGTTGAAGACCACCCGGTTGATTACATAAATTTTTCCGGCATAATTCCGGAAGGCGAATACGGCGCCGGCACGGTAGAAATTTATGACAAAGGCAAATGGCAGGCGCTTGAAGGCAATTTAGAACGAGGTAGTATGAAATTTAATTTGTCCGGTAAAAAATTAAAAGGTGAATATGTAATAGTTAGATTAAAAGATAAAAACAACTGGTTGATTTACAAGAAATAATTTATTTGCTTTTTAGCCAATTTTAGGATAAAATAAGAATATTATGAACAAATACGACCATAAAAAAATAGAAGAGAAGTGGCGGGAAAAATGGGAAAAAGAAAAATTATATAAAACCGGTGAAGATAAAGCCAAGCCTAAATTTTATATTTTGGATATGTTTCCTTATCCTTCGGGCGCCGGCCTTCATGTCGGCCATCCCAAAGGTTATATTGCTACGGATATTTTCGCGCGCACTAAAATGATGCAGGGTTATAATGTGCTTCATCCAATGGGTTGGGACGCCTTTGGTTTACCGGCGGAAAATTATGCTATTGCTAATAAAATTCATCCTAGAACCGCCACAGAAAAAAACATAGAAACTTTTAAAAATCAGTTGAAAAAATTGGGCTTTACTTATGATTGGGATCGAGAGATAAATACTACGGACCCGGAATTTTATAAATGGACGCAGTGGGCTTTTATAAAAATGTTTGAACGCGGCCTGGCCTATGAATCAAACGAACCGGTTAATTGGTGTCCTTCATGTAAAACAGTTTTGTCTAATGAAGATTTAGAAAATGGTAAATGCGAGCGTTGCGGTTCGGAGATTGAAAGAAAGCCGGTGCGCCAATGGGTTTTAAAAATTACCGATTATGCGGAAAGAATGTTAAACGATTTGGAAAAATTGCCATATTGGGAAGAGTCGATTAAAGAAATGCAAAAAAATTGGATTGGCCGGTCCGAAGGCGCGGAAGTTGACTTTGAAATTGATGGCGAAAAAGTAACGGTTTTTACTACGCGGCCGGATACTTTGTTCGGAGCGACTTTTTTTGTTATGGCGCCCGAGCATCCGCTTATTAAAAAAATAACTACCGCTGAGAAAAAATCAGTAGTGGAAAAATACGTTAAAGAAGCAGCCAATAAGTCAGATATGGAAAGAACTGAATTAGCTAAAGAAAAAACCGGCGTATTTACCGGAGCTTACGCGGTTAATTCGGTTAATCAGGAAAAAATACCGGTTTATATCGCTGATTATGTGATGATGGGCTATGGCACAGGCGCAATTATGGCCGTACCGGCGCATGATGAAAGAGATTTAGAATTTGCGAAAAAGTATAGTTTAAAAATTATTGAAGTTGTAAAGGGCGGAAATAATGTACAGACAGAAGCCTTTACCGGTAACGGTGTGGCTGTTAATTCCGAATTTTTAAACGGACTTGGAGTAGATGAAGCTAAAGAAAAAATGATTAAATGGCTTGAAGAAAAAAAATTAGGCAAGCGCGCGGTTAATTATAAAATAAAAGATTGGGTGTTTTCTAGACAAAGATATTGGGGTGAACCGATTCCGATTGTGCATTGTGAAAAACCCGCCCGACCGGACGGTCGTTCGGGCGGGTGCGGCAAGGTGGCCGTGCCGGAAAAAGAATTGCCTTTAAAATTACCTGAAGTGAAAAATTACGAGCCGACCGGAACGGGTGAGTCGCCGTTAGCCAATATCAAGGAATGGGTAAATACAAAATGTCCGAAATGCGGAGGACCTGCTAAGCGCGAGACTAATACTATGCCGCAATGGGCCGGTTCAAGCTGGTATTATTTAAGATATATTGATCCCAAAAATAATAAAGCGCTAGTTGATAAAGCTAAAGATAAATATTGGTCGCCGGTTGATTTTTATGTTGGTGGAGCCGAGCACGCCACGCGGCATTTAATTTACGCGCGCTTTTGGCATAAATTTTTATTTGATATCGGCGTAGTAAATTATGACGAGCCGTTTACGAGATTACAGCACGTCGGATTGATTTTAGCCGAAGACGGGCGCAAGATGAGCAAGCGTTGGCATAATGTTATTAATCCTGACGAGATTGTAGAAAAATACGGTGCTGATGCTATGCGCGTTTACGAAATGTTTATGGGGCCGTTTAGCCAACCTTGCGCCTGGAGCACTAATGGATTAATCGGCGCCAGAAGATTTTTAGAAAATGTTTATAAATTTAAAGATAAACAATTATATGATTGCCAAGCTGATAGTTATATAAAAGAATTAGGCATGCCGCAGATGATTCATAAAACCATAAAAAAAGTCAGCGAAGATATTGAAAATTTCCGTTATAACACCGCCATTGCTCAAATGATGATTTTTGTAAATTTTGCCGTTAAGTTTAATGAACTGCCGCGCGAAGTTTTTGCTAATTTTTTAAAACTTTTAGCGCCGTTCGCGCCGCATCTAGCCGAGGAACTTTGGGCCGGTATTGGTAATGAAAAGTCAATTTTTAAACAGGCTTGGCCAAAATATAATCCGGGTTTAGTAAAAGATGAAATTATAAATTTAGTTATTCAGGTTAATGGCAAGGTGCGTGACATGGTTGAAGTTTCGGCTGATATTAGTGAAGAAGAAGCGAAAAAAATTGCTTTAAAGAGTGAAAAAATTAAAAAATGGCTTGAAGGGAAAGAAGTAATTAAAATTATATTTGTTAAAGGAAAGCTTGTGAATATTGTAATTAAATAATACTGGTTACGACAGTATAGCTTGAGTTAAATTTAGTGAATTTTCTACTGCGGAACTCGCCTCGAGATTACTCGGGCTCAAACAATCCTCGCACGAAAATTTCCCAAATTCAACTCAAGCGTGATAATAAAATAAATTTATGATTTGGTTATTATTTTTGGGTTTAACAATTTTAGCTTGGAGCGCTTACGATATTTTATTTAAAGTTTTAGGAAATGGCATGAATTATTTTTTAGCTTTATTTTTTATCGGGTTGTTTCAGGTGGTTGCGGCTTTACCCTTTATAATTTACGGTTATTATGCAGGCGAATTAAATTTTACTTCTAAGGGTTTTTATGTTTCCGCTTTGATGGGTATTTTATTGGGAGCGGGAACGATTTTTTTCTTTTACACTTTTAAATATGGCGCGCCTTTTTCCGTCGCTTTACCGGCTTACGGCGTGGGCGCTTTGTTAATCGGCGCGTTAGCCGGAGCTTTATTATTTAAAGAAGTTATAACGCCGATGGTTTTGGCCGGTATGGTCCTCGGAACGATCAGTATAGTTTTATTGACGGTGAAATAAAGAATAATAAAAAAACACACACCCAGCATTAAGGTGTGTTTTTTATTTAAATTATTTTTTATAAATTCGTCATCAACCAATTGCCGTCCGATTGTTTTTTTACGATAAAATCAAGATGAATATATTGATCACCAAGGGAAAAGTAAACATCATTAGAATAAATTTTTTCAGTATCGGTAGTGCTGGTAAGCTTTGAACCTGATAAAATATTCCCGAGAGCCAGGATTGATTCATCGCTCATATTATCAAGATTATATTCTATGGATTTTTTCATTTCCGAAATAAAATAAGATGCGGTTAGGGTTTTATTTTTTGCCCGAATAGCATTGGCGGCGTCATAAATTATTTCTTTTTCCACAATCGGCGGCTGGATGAGAGGAGGCGGTATACTAGTAAGTTCGCCGGTCATTATTTTATTTAAATCCTCGTTGGTTATTCCCAGGCCTAATTTTTTAAGCAAATTGAAAAAATCTGCCGGTCGGCCCAGAAAATATCTTTTATTATCGGACAGATTAATATACCAAGCCTCGCCATTTTTTTCTACTTGCAGGAAAATTTTTCCAAGATGTTTTTTTGTAAAATCATCATCCAGATATATTTTTCCGTTCCCGTTTGGGTTATAGTTTTTTAGTATTTCGTCGCGATCATTAAAACCGTCGCCGTCGCCGTCTATTTTTAATGGGTCTGTTCCTAGGGCGACTTCTAGGGCGTTATCTAGGCCGTCGCCGTCGCCGTCTATATTATTATTGGCGATTAAACCAATGGGAATTTTTGTTAAATCTTTATTAGTTATGCCTATGCCGAATTTTTTCATTAAAGCCAAGCCATCGGCCGGTCGATTAAGAAAATATTTTTTTAAATCACTGGGGTTGATATACCAAGCTTCACCATGCGACTCAACTTGCAAAACAATTTTGCCGGCTAAACGCTCGGCCAGATTATCGGTGGCGGCAAGGCAAAGAGGAATGATGATAACAAATATTGTCGTTAATATTAATATTTTTGTAATATACTTTGATATAATATGACTTTTTTGCATATTTTTGCTATAATTTAAGCAGAGGAAAATATTTTAAAATTTATGAAAAAAATAATTATTTTATTGAGCGTAGTTTTATTTTTTGTTTTATTTTTTGCCTCACCTTATATTCTTGATTATTGGCAAAATAAAAGCGTGCTAGAAGCTGCGGGCGGGATGTCGGTTTATGAAGGGGCGACAGGTTTTGATACACAAAAATGCCAAGGCTCTTGTACTGTTAATGGCGTAGATACTTGTTGTAAGGGTGATTATGGAGAGGGTTGTCTTGTTAAGCCATCAATAGCGCCCGCATGCATAGATTACGAAATGAGAGTAACTCAGTCAGCCGGAGGGCAAAAATGCGCAACTGGCTATATTCTTACTCCCGTTCAATACGGGATAGCCAGCGGGGCTAAAAATCTTATACTTGGAGGGACTATTTGTACAAGTCTTTCAGTTATAGCCTCGGAAAACGGATGCTTGGGCTGTACCGCCATGATAAATAATCCCAAGGTTTATGCTTTTAAGAATAAATTAAAATCATTTACTTATTTTATTATAGCAGGTTTTAGAGATAAAATTAAATAAGAAAAAATAAGAGATGAATTTACTCGAGCAAACCAAAGAACTTTGTCGTCTCTACGATATTAAACCTGCTCGTTCAAAAGGGCAGAATTTTTTAATTGAGGAAAAAATTTATGACGATATCGTAGCCGCGGCTGATTTAAAATCTGATGATGTAGTTTTAGAAGTTGGACCGGGGTTAGGTTTTTTAACGGCTAAACTAGCCAAAAAGGTTAAACGAGTAATCGCCGTTGAGCTTGACGATAAACTGGCTGAAGTTTTACATACCGGCTTAATGGCGCAGGAGATTTTAAACGTGGAAATGGTGAATGAAGATATATTAAAAATTTTAGACAAGCCCAAGCAGGCGCCATTTTTAAAAGGGAGTTATAAGATTGTGGCAAATTTACCATATAATATAACTTCTATATTTTTAAGAAAATTTTTATCTGAGACTGAAAATAAACCCGAGCTAACGGTATTGATGTTGCAAAAAGAAGTGGCCGAAAGAATAATAGCTAAACCAGGCAAAATGAGTTTGCTCGCCGTGTCAGTACAGTGCTACGCCAAACCTGAGATAATGCAAACCGTAGCTAAAGAAAATTTTTGGCCTGAGCCGAAGGTGGGTTCGGCGGTAGTAAAAATATTTCTTCATCCCGTGCCGCTTTTTAACAAAGATAAAGAGAAAGATTTTTTTCGACTGGTGAAGTTTGGTTTTAGCGCTAAAAGAAAAATGTTAAAAAATAATTTAGCCGCCGGTTTTAAAATAAGCCAAGAAGAAGCGGAAAAGAAAATAATCGAAGCCGGCTTTAATCCTAAAATTAGAGCACAGGAATTATCGGTTGCTGATTGGCTTAAATTGTTTAAATGTTTTTTTTCCGCGTCCTATAAGCCTGAGGGGTAAATATAGATATTATTGTATTTTGTTTGGTTCGTGTTTAAAAGTAGGCTATTGTAGATTAGTTTTTTATTATAT
>JBAXOH010000038.1:0-6860 GCA_037133335.1 bacterium | reverse complement strand
GTAGTCAAGGGTAGTTATTATTATGATTTAGCCGAAGGCAACCGCATAAGAGTTGAAAGGCTCGAAAGTAATAGAGGAATAATTTATGATCGTAATTTAAGGCCGTTGGTTAGAAATTCGGCTAATTTTTTATTGTATTTTGTGCCGGCCGATCTGCCCAAAGATAATTTAGCGCGCCAAGCCGTTATTAAAAGGGTTAGTGAAAATTTAGAAAATTTAAAAATTGAAGATATTTTAAATTTGCTGTCTAAAATAAAGCCGGGTTCGTTTGAATCATATCAGCCGCTGTTTATCGCCGATAATATTGAATATAATAAAGCCATGACGCTTTATTTAGAATCTGATAATATGCCCGGAGTGGTTATAACTAATAAAATTAGGCGGGAATATAATTTATACAGCTTATCTTTATCGCATATTTTAGGTTATACGGGAAAAATTAATGATAAAGAATTGGCTAAATTGGGTTCAGAGTATTTACCGATTGATTATATCGGCAAGTCCGGTATGGAAAATTTTTGGGAAAATGAAATGAAAGGCTCTAACGGCAAAAAGCAAATTGAAGTTGATGCCTTAGGCAAAGAAAAAAAGATTATCAACCAAGAGGTTGGGGAAGAGGGACATAATTTGGTTTTATCAATTGATGTGGAGTTGCAAAAAAAATTAGAAGAATCGGTGATGGCTGTTTTGCAAAAAAATCGTCTTAATAAAGCCTGTGCGATTGCGCTTGATCCTAATAATGGAGAAATTTTAGCCATGGCGAGCTTTCCTTCATATAATAATAATGACTTTGCTTATGGCCTGACAACCGAGCAATATCAAAAAATCACCGATAATTCCGATCAGCCTTTATTCAACCGTTGTATTAGCGGTGAATATCCGTCAGGTTCAGTTATAAAACCGGTGATTGCGGCCGCGGCGCTTGAAGAAAATATCATCAATGAGAATACTAGTTTTTTAAGCATGGGTGGCATAAGGATTGGCCAGTGGTTTTTTCCCGACTGGAAGGCCGGAGGCCATGGTACAACTAATGTTAGAAAAGCTTTGGCCGAGTCGGTTAATACATTTTTTTATTACATTGGCGGCGGTTATCAGGATTTTAAAGGCCTTGGGCTTGAACGCATGGTAAAATATGAAAAATTATTCGGCCTAGACGCTCAAACCGGGGTTGATATGCCGGGTGAAGCCAGCGGATTTTTACCGACCGAAGAATGGAAATTAAAAACCAAGGGCGAATCCTGGTATATTGGCGATACTTATCATTTAGCTATCGGCCAAGGAGATACTTTGGTTACGCCGTTGCAAGTTGCTAATTATACCGCGATTTTTGCCAATGGTGGTTCTTTATATCGGCCGCATTTAGTTAAGCAGGTGCTAAGCAGTCAAGATAAATTAATTAGTGAGGTTGATAATAAGCCGATTAAATCTAATATCGTAAGTTCTAAAAATATAGATATTGTCAGAGAGGGCATGAGGCAGACGGTTACGGCCGGTAGTGCGAGCAGTCTACAATCAGTGCCGGTAGAGGTGGCCGGTAAAACCGGCACGGCGCAATGGTCAACCAATAAGCCGACCCATGCCTGGTTCACCGGTTTCGCGCCTTACAATAAGCCGCAAATAGTTATAACTATTCTAATTGAGCAGGGCGGTGAAGGTTCAAGCGTAGCTGTGCCTATCGCTAACGAAGTTTTATCTTGGTATTTTAGCCAGAAAAAATAATACTATTTACGATATAAAATGCATTATATTAGCGCTCTCTTAACCCCGCACGCTCGCTACGGGGCAGGTAGGAGTGCTTTTTAATATAGCAAATTAGCACTCTTGACAGGTGAGTGCTAATTAGTATAAAATGAAATTATATGGATGAACGAAAGGCTTTGATTTTAAATACCATCGTTAAAGAGCACATAAAAACCGGCGCTCCCGTAGGGTCGGAAGTTTTAGTTGATAAATATAAATTGGATATCTCTTCGGCTACCGTTAGAAATGAAATGGCCGATCTTGAAGAGGCCGGCTATATCGCGCAGCCGCATACTTCGGCCGGACGCATACCGACCGAAAAGGCCTATAATTTATATATTGAAAATTTGGTTGAAAAAAAATTAGGCGCCCTGGAAATTAAAAGTTTTTCTAAATTATTAAAAGATAAAGACGAAGTAAGTTTTAAACAAACGGCCAAAGAATTAGCTAAAGTTTCCGGTAACGCGGTTTTTTGGGCTTTTCATCGTAATAATTTATATTATACCGGCGTTTCTAATTTATTATCCCAGCCGGAGTTTAATGAGACTAAATTAATTTACGATATCTCGCAAATTATTGATCGGGTGGATGAAATAATTGATAGTATTTACAATAAGCTTCCCGACGGTCCGCAGATATTTTTAGGCACCGATAATCCTTTCGGAGATTTTTGCGGCACGGTTTTAGTAAAATATAAACATAAAGACAATGTTGGCATGTTTGGAATTTTAGGCCCGATGAGAATGGATTATGAAAAAAATTTAGCTTTGATAAAGTTTCTTAATAATATATTAATGGAAAAGTAATAAGATTGATTTGTCATATACTATACAGAGCTTGGTCTAAATTTATTAAATTTTCTACTGCGGAACTCGTCCGGATTACCGGCCTCAAACAGTCCTCGCACGAAAATTTAATAAATTTATGCCAATCAATCCGAATAAGTCACAAATAAATTTATGAGTGAAGAAAAACCCTCCTTCGCTAAAGCTGCGGAGGACAAAAAATATCCCGAGCCAACCGTCGGGCCGATTATATATAATGACAAGGGAGAAATTTTATTAATTCAATGTCCGAAATGGGGCGATTACTGGCATATACCGGGCGGGCATATTGAAATAGGGGAAACCGGCGAAAAGGCTTTAAAAAGAGAAGTAATGGAAGAGACCGGTTTAGAAATAGATAATATAGAATTTATCGGCTGGCAGGATGCGATTGAACCAAAAGGATTTTTTAAAAAGAAACATTTTATTTTTTTAGATTACTGCGCGAGGATGTCCGGTGGAAAAATAACTAAAAGTAGAGAAATGGAAGAATACATTTGGCTCGAGCCCCGGGAAGCTCTAAAAACTTTAAAGATAGATCCGGCGACCATTAAAACGATTGGATTTTATTTAGAGCATCTTGAAAATAAATTAAATGGCCATGAAGATAAGCCCTCCGACACCAAGGTTTTGGAGGACAAGTACAAACGTGCTTTAGCTGATTATCAAAATTTATTAAAGCAAACCGCTAAAGAGAAAATGGAATTTGCGGTTTACGCTAATGAGCAGATGTTAAGAGAGATTTTACCGGTCTATGATCATTTAAAAATGGCCATAGAACATCACAATGGCGAGCCAAATGATGATTGGCTTAAGGGCGTAAAGCATGTGGTTAAGCAATTTAAAGATGTTTTAGAAAAAATTGGCGTTGAAGAAATACTTGTCCCGACCGAAGCGTCGGAGAAAGTTAAAGGTAAAAAGTTTGATCATAATTTAATGGATGCATTAAGTAGCGAAGAGACGAATGATGAAAAATTGGACGGTTTAGTGTCTCGAGAAGTTAAAACCGGTTATAAATTAAACGGTAAAGTGATTGAGCCGGCAAAAGTTATAGTTTATAAATTTAAAAATTAATAATAAAAATTATATGCCAATTATAAAATGGATGCCATCTCTCGAATCTTTCGAGGATATGGATAAAATGTTTGAAGATTTTATGCCGACCAGGACCGGTTTTAGCGGCTATGTTCCGGCCATAGACGTTTATCAGGATAAGGATAAAGTGTATATTGAAACTCAGTTAGCCGGGATTGATCCGGAGAAGGTTGATATTTCTATAGATAATAATGTTTTAACGATTAAGGGCGAGAGTGAAAAGAAAAGTGAAGTTGAAGATAAAAATTATTACAGAAAAGAAATCAGGCGCGGCAGTTTTTATAGAAGCGTACCCTTACCGTCGCAGGTTTTAGGCGAAAAAGCCTCGGCTGAAGCGGTTAACGGTATTTTGAAAATTGTCGTTCCTAAGGCGCTAGAAACAAAATCGAAAACGATTAAGATAAAAACCAGTAAAAAATAAATTGATAATTAATTTAAATTAATAATAAAAATTTATGAGTAAAATACTAGGAATTGATTTAGGAACTACTAACTGCGCCATGGCCATTATTGAGGGTGGACAGCCGAAAATTTTAGAAAATGCCGAAGGTAATAGGACCACGCCTTCAATTGTGGCGATTTCTAAAAACGGTGAAAGATTAGTCGGGTTAACCGCTAAAAGGCAGGCTGTTACTAATCCGGAAAATACGGTTTATGCGGTGAAACGCTTAATCGGACGTAGTTTTGAATCCGACGAAGTTCAGCGCGATATTAAAATTTCACCTTATAAAATAGTTAAGGCTAATGGCGGCGTAAAAATAAAAATGGGAGATAAAGATTATACGCCCCAAGAAGTTTCGGCTATGATACTGGCTAAACTTAAAGCCGACGCCGAGGCTAAATTAGGCGAGAAAATTACCGAAGCGATTATTACCGTACCGGCCTATTTCGACGATTCGCAAAGGCAGGCGACCAAGGACGCGGGGAAAATCGCCGGCTTAGACGTTAAACGTATTATTAATGAACCGACGGCCGCGGCTTTAGCTTATGGCTTTGAAAAAAAGAAAGGCGAACAGATCGCGGTTTACGATTTAGGCGGCGGGACTTTTGATATTTCCATTTTAGATGTTTCGGCCGACACGGTTGAAGTTAAGTCAACTAACGGCGACACTCATTTAGGCGGAGAAGATTTCGATCAAAGGATTATCAGTTGGATAATTGAAGAGTTCAGAAAAGACCAAGGCATTGATTTATCTAAAGATACTTTATCTTTGCAAAGAATAAAGGAAGCCGCGGAAAAGGCTAAAATTGAATTATCTACTACTATGGAAACGGAAATCAATCAGCCTTTTATCACGACCGACGCTAACGGACCGAAACATTTAGTTATGAAAATGTCGCGTGCAAAACTCGAAGAATTAGTCGGTGATTTAGTCGAAAAAACTATTATTCCTTGCCAGTCGGCTTTAAAAGATGCTGGGTTTACCATTAAAGATATAGAAGAAGTAATTTTAGTCGGCGGTATGACTCGTATGCCCTTAGTACAGAAAAAAGTTAAAGAGTTTTTTGAGAAAGAGCCGAATTTAACCGTTAACCCTGATGAAGTCGTGGCTTTAGGCGCGGCCGTGCAAGCTGGAGTTTTACAAGGCGACGTTAAAGACGTTTTACTTTTAGACGTTACGCCGTTAACTTTAGGCATTGAAACTTTAGGCGGCGTAGCTACGGCGTTAATTGAACGCAATACCACTATCCCGACTTCAAAGTCGCAGATTTTTTCTACCGCGGCCGAAGGCCAGACCAGCGTAGAAATTCATGTGCTTCAAGGCGAAAGACCGATGGCGTCAGACAATAAAACCTTAGGCAGATTTATTTTAGACGGCATACCGTCGGCGCCTCGCGGCGTTCCGCAGGTTGAAGTAAGTTTTGATATTGACGCTAACGGTATTCTTAATGTTAAGGCTAAAGATAAAGCGACTAACAAAGAGCAAAAAATTACCATAACTGCCTCTTCAGGTTTAAGTAAAGACGAAGTTGAAAAAATGAAAAAAGAAGCTGAGCTTCACGCCGAAGAAGATAAGAAGAAAAAAGATCAAGTAGAGATAAAAAATCAGGCCGAAGCGGTTATTTTCCAGACGGAAAAATTAATTAAAGATACGGGCGATAAAATAAAGCCGGAAGATTTAAAAGAATTGCAGGATAAAATCGAAGATCTTAAAAAAGTTAAAGACAGCGATCAGCCCGAGGAAATAAAAAAGAAACTTGAAGCATTAAATACGATAGCGCAAAAAATTGGTGCGGCTATGTACCAGCAAGCGCAAAGCGCGCAACCTGGCGCTGACGCCAATGCTGGCGCTCAACCAGGCGCCGAACAACCCGGAGCCGGTGAGCCGAAGAAAGACGAAGGTCCAATTGAAGGCGAGTTTACGGAAAAGAAATAAATAATTAAAAAATAATTATGTCTACTCAACAACCTCAGGAAATAAAAATAGCTGATAATATTCCCGGAGCGGAATATGCAAATGTTATGCAAGTTAATTCTAATCATGACGAGTTTCAGATGGTATTTTATACACTTTCTGGCAATACTGGTAGAGTAACAGGAAAAATTATAACTAACCCAGGTCATTTTAAGAGAATGATTGCAGCTATGGCTGATGTTATGAAAAAATACGAAGATCAATTTGGTGAAGTTGAAAAATCAATAGATTTAGGAAAGGAAATTGGTTTCAAATCAAATTAATTCTTGATTCCCGCCTGCGCGGGAATGGCAATATTTAAACAATGTCCAAAGATTATTACAATATTTTAGGCGTAAATAAAAGCGCATCGGGGGATGAAATTAAAAAGGCTTTTCGTAAACTGGCGCATGAGCATCATCCGGATAAAAAAAGCGGCGACGAAGCCAAATTTAAAGAAATTAACGAAGCTTATCAAGTTTTAAGCGATTCTCAAAAAAGATCCCAATATGATCAGTTCGGTTCGGCTTTTCAAAATGGCCAAGCCGGCGGCGCGCAAGGCTTCGGTGGTTTTGAGGGTTTTAATGGTGGCTTTAACGTCAATATGGACGATTTGGGCGATATTTTCGGCGGGCTGGGAGATGTTTTCGGTTTTGGTGATGGCGGTGCACGGTCGCGAAGCGCTAGGCGCGGCAGTGATATCCAGGTGCTTTTAGCTATTGATTTTAGTGAAGCGGTTTTTGGCGTAGAAAAAGAAATCGGTTTAAAAAAGACGGTTAAATGCTCTAAGTGTGACGGTGAAGGC
>JBAXOH010000037.1:0-7072 GCA_037133335.1 bacterium | reverse complement strand
TCTCGTCACCAACCCGATTTTTATATTAAATTTTCCCAATAAACGACGCACCGTTTCAAAATGTTGTCTCGCCAATATTTCCGTTGGCACCATTAAAACCGCCTGCTTGCCGGATAAAACAGCATTAAGCATAGCGATAATCACCACTATGGTTTTACCGCTGCCAACATCGCCTTCTAAAAGTCTGGACATAGGTTTGTCGCTAGCCAGATCTTTTAAAATTTCCCAAGCCGCCTTTCTTTGCGCGTCGGTTAATTTAAAAGATAAACTATCAACAAATTTTTTAGTTTCCTCTTCATGAAATTCAATCGCCGACGCCCGGCTTAAATCTAAACTTTGCTTAACCAACTGCGACTGCAACTGAATTAAAAAAAGCTCGTCAAAAGCTAAACGCTCACGAGCTTTTTTTCTATCTGAATTATTTTTAGGAAAATGAATTTTTTTAATAGCTTCAGCCAAGCTAATTAACTTGAGATTATTTTTAACTTCTTCGGGCTGCCAATCAACGACCAGCGAGGCTAAATTTATAACCTGCTTAATTAAAAATCTAATTTGTTTTTGCGTTAAATTGGCGGTTAAATGATAATTCGGCACTAAACCCTGGGTATGTATAGCATCACCCCCTTTAACAAAGGGGGCTAGGGGGATTTTCTCATAAACCGGTGAGTTCATAGCTAGACCGCTAAAACTATCCTCCACTTTGCCGGCCAAAGATATTTTATCCCCGACCTTAAGATTACGGGCGATAAACGGCTGATTAAACCAGATTACTTTTAAAGTTTCCGTACCATCGCTAATTAAAGCCTCGGTTATACTCATTCTTCTTTTCCAGCTTCGTTTATTTTGGATTAATTCAATCTGGCCGACTACATTAGCGCTAGTGCCGGCTTGTAGTTTAGCAATCGGCGTCAGACTGGTAAAATCATCGTATCTAAAAGGAAAATAAAATAATAAGTTACGCACGGTTAAAATGCCTATTTTTTTTAATCGTTTAGCCGTAGATTCGCCTACTCGGCTAATTTCTATTATGTCAGTTTCAAGCGTAAACATAATTCTATTTTAACACAAAAAACCCAACAAAAAACAGCCCGCTAAATAACGAACTGTTTTTTGTGCCCTCAAGAGGACTCGAAGCTCCTCGGTGCCTTACAACCGAACAAGAAAACGGGAGCGTGCTATTGTGCCCTCAAGAGGAATTGAACCTCTATCTCAGGCTCCGGAGGCTTGCGCTCTATCCTTTGAGCTATGAGGGCAAGGGCATTGGCGGGCAGGTACCCATTAAGCTATGGGCGCCGAAAAATATTAAATTATCTCCGCCGCCTGCCAAAACCACCGGGCTTTGAACGCGGAGTGGCTGACCGGCCGAAACTCATGGTTCGACCGTATCTTTTAAAAGTCGGCCTTGTATTAGCTTGCTCCAATTCGGCAAATTTTGTTAAAGTTAATTTTTTATTTATCAATCTTTCAATATCACGGATATCTTTCCATTGGTCCGGCGTGGCGAAAGAAATCGCCTTGCCCTGAGTTCCGGCTCGGGCGGTGCGGCCGATGCGATGAACATAATCTTCCGAATCGTCAGGCAAATCATAATTCACAACTAATTCGATATCGCTTACATCAATGCCGCGAGCGGCGATATCGGTCGCGATTAAAATCCGATATTTTCTTGATTTAAATCCGGCCATGGATTCCTTACGCTGATTAAATGATAAATTAGAATGAATTTCGGCTACCTCGTGCCTAGACTGCTTAAGATTATTGGTTAGATGTTTAGCGCCATGCTTGGTGCGGGCGAAAACTAAAACCGAACCTTTATACTCTTTAAGAATTTTTTCCAATTGCATGTACTTATCTTCTTTCCTTAAAACATACATTTCCTGATCAACGAACTCAACCGTGGTTCCGGACGGAGCGACTTCAATATGAATAGGCATTTTCATGTGGGCGGAGGCTAATCGCAAAATCGCCCGAGGCATAGTTGCGGAAAACAATAGAGTCTGCCGTGTTTTAGGAATCCGTTTCATAATTTCTTCAATTTGAGGCGCGAAACCCATATCAAACATCCTGTCGGCTTCATCTAAAACCAAAACTTTAATGTAATCCAATTTTACCCAGCCTCTTTTTAAATGGTCAATTAACCTACCGGGAGTGCAAATAAAAATATGCGGATTTCTTTTTAGTGCCTGAACTTGACTACCGATCGCTTGCCCGCCGATTAAAGCCGCGGTTCTTAAGCCTAATTTAGAGCCTAATTTTCTTAAATTTTCATCAACTTGCATAGCTAATTCGCGAGTTGGCAATAAAACTAAGCCTTGCCCATGCTCAAGCAATAAACGCTCAATCATGGGAATGCCAAAAGCAAAAGTTTTACCCGTACCGGTTTGAGCTACACCGACTAAATCCTGGCCGGACAAAGCCACCGGAATTGATTTTATTTGGATTGGGGTTGGCGTATCTAATTTTAAATTTTTAAGCACATTTAAAATATCGGCGCTAACGCCTAAACCTTTAAAATCCAGTTCAATTTTTTCAGCTTTTTTAATCATAAAAAAATAAGTGACCCGTTTCTTGGCGGTATATTATCGAATATCCTATTCGATATATAGACCCCTTAGGCCACTTACAAAATGACGCAAGATCCGAATCTATGTAATAATTACTAAATATAGCATTAATAAGCTTATCTGTCAAACGATGTGCACTCGAGAGGAATCGAACCTCTATTGCAAGCTCCGCAAGCTTGCGTCCTATCCGTTGAACGACGAGTGCCCTACTTCGTTGAAACTTCGTAGGACGAGCATTTATGCATAAACATTTAGTTTACACTGCTTGTCCCCCGAAGTTTTAACGTAGGGGGAAACGACGAGTGCTTATATTAATACGGCACAGGATATTAGCCTGTGCCTGAAACAATTGGTTTAAAAATTAATTTATAATTTAAACATTTTAGCTAAAGCCTCGGATAAAGGCTGGTCAATTCTTTCAAGGTCTTCCGACAAATACTTTAACAGATTTTCTCTAATTGGCAAGGGATTCATATTTTTAAGAGGAATCGATAACCTTGGCCTAACCACATTCTTAAATTCAAAATACAAATTTTTTATATTCTGATTCGGCTTATAAACAATAGAAAAATCTTTTATAGTATCGTAATCATAAAAATTTTTACCTACAATCAAACCTTCATCGGTTATGCTAAAATTAATTTCCGCAGGCTCTTGGCCGTCATGAGTTATAACAACCCAAGCGCCAATAATTAAAATGGCGGCAAAAAGAAAATTAGGATTAAAGATTACTTTAAAAGACGGTAAAAATTGAACCGAGAAAAAAGAAGAAATAATTAAAAAAACAAAAACAACCGCCGCCACTTTATACCAATTTTTTTCCCGTTTGTGCTTATCATACTCCGGTATGCTCCAGCCGGTAATTTTTTTACCGTAATTAATTGTGTTGGTTATTTCTGGCATATTTTTTAATTGACAAAACTAGCTGAATTATATATATTTATTATAGCATAAATTATTAAAAGTGGAAAGTTAAAAGTATATAAAGTATTGCTTTTAGCTTTCCGCTTTTAACTTTAACGAGGAGAGATGGCTTTGGCCCAAGGCCAACCAGCCTGGGGCTGGGAGCGATTTAATTTTATGTATTATGTTTATATACTAAAAAGTCTAAGAAATAACAAACTATATAAAGGTTTTACTAACGATTTAAAAAGACGAGTTCGTGAGCATAGTACTGGTAACTCTACTTATACAAAAAACAATGGCCCATGGAAATTAATATACTACGAAGCGTTTTATTCAGAAAAAGATGCTAGGCGAGAAGAAATTTTTCTAAAATCAGGAGTAGGAAAGGAAAGAATTAAATATTTATTTAACAATTAAGGAGAGATGGCTGAGCGGCTGATAGCAACACCCTGCTAAGGTGTTAGGCTTTAACGAGCCTCCAGGGTTCGAATCCCTGTCTCTCCGCATGAGATATTATGACAAAGTCTACGGTGATATTAATATTATCGAACCGGTTATATTAGAGCTGCTAAATTCTCCGGCACTTAAAAGATTGCGTAACATAGATCAAGGCGGCTACGGGCCGCTTTGCGTTAAACCTTACGCTAGGCCCGGTCAATTTGGTCATAACCGACTAGCTCATTCCATTGGTGTTTATTTACTTTTAAAAAAATATAAAGCACCAATAGAAGAGCAGATTGCCGGTTTAATTCATGACGTTTCTCATTCAGCCTTTTCTCATTGTATCGATTATGTTTTAGAAACCGGCAATGGTAGAGAGCAAAGTCATCAAGATAATTCCCACAATAATTTTGTTAAAAAAACAGCTATTCCAAAAATTTTAAAAAAATATAAATTCAATTTGGATTATATCTTAAACGATAAAAATTTTCCCTTAAAAGAAAAACTCTTGCCCGATCTTTGCGCCGACAGAATTGATTATAATTTAAGAGAAGGAATAATTTTTGAAGAAATTACTAATTTTCAAGCGAAAGAAATCTTAAACAATTTGATAATAGTTAATAATAACTGGGTATTTAAAAATTTAAAAACTGCTAAAAAATTTGCTCAACTATCTTATAAACTTAATAAAATATATTATTCCGGCTTTCCTACCGCAATCATGTTTAGAACTGTCGGCGATTGCTTAAAATATGCCTTAGATAAAAAATATATTACTATCACGGATATATATACGACCGATAAAATTGTTTTAGCAAAAATAAAAAAATATTTAAATAAAGACAAACATTTAAACTTGCTGTGGCAGAGAATGAACGGTAAAATCAAGGCGAAACAAAACCGCAAAAATTACGACGCGCATATATTTTGCAAGTCAAGAATCGTTGATCCATTATTTATAGATAAGAAAAAAATTAAACGGCTATCAGAAGACGAACTAAGCTGGGGCAAAATAGTTAAGCAAGAATTAAAACCTAAAGAATACTTTTTAAAATTTAATAAATGAGATTTGTCTTACATGCCAAAATTCATAAAGCAATTGTCACTGAAGCCAATCTGGAATATATTGGCAGTATTACGATTGACGAGGAACTGATTGAAAAAGTCGGTTTTTGGCCTGGCGAAAAAGTAATGGTAGTAAGCAATACTTCCGGCGCTCGCTTAGAAACTTATGTTATTGTCGGCCAACGCAATTCGGGAATTATTTGTATAAACGGCGCGGCCGCGCATCTCATTAAAAAAGGCGAGGAAATTATTATTATGGGATTTGAGCTAACCGATAAACCCATAGAATCTAAAAATATATTAGTTGACGGAAATAATAAATTTTTAAAATATTTATAAAAATTAATAATTTATTTAGTAAGAAGGCGGAGGGGTACCAAAGCGGTTTAATGGGACAGTCTTGAAAACTGTTGTCCCCTAAAAAGGACCGCGAGTTCGAATCTCGCCCCCTCCGCTATCTTACGAAGTATTGAAAACCGTTAGGCCTTCGCGGGTCTCTGCCCCGCTTCGGCACCGAGGAGCTTCGAATCCCCATCTCTCCGCCAATCTACCCCTTAGCCACGACTAGTCCCCAGACTTCGCCGGCGCCGTTAGCTTTTAAAACTTTAGCGCATTCGTTAAGCGTAGCACCGGTAGTAGTTACATCATCTATTAAGATGATGTTTTTTTTATTTAAACTACCGCCTTGCCAACTAAAACATCCTTTAATATTTTCCAACCGATGAATTTCGTCTAACTTGGCCTGAGGCGTTTTATGCTTAATTCTAATTAAATTACTCTTATCAAGCGTCAAGCCATATTTTTCCGCAACTTTTTGCGCTAACAATTCAGCCTGATTAAAACCGCGCCAGCGTAAACGTTTTTTAGATAAAGGCACGGGTATAATTAAATTATCATTAAAATTTAAAATTACCAACGGTAAATTTTCCGCTCGTTTAAAATTTAACCAACCAACGCCCCCGGTTAAGCTCGGCCTTAAAATTCTACCTTGATGGAGCAATCTTTCAACAAATAAAATAAGCAGTTTACTTAAATCATCGGCCAGACCACTAATAAAACGATATTTCAGACTTTTTATGGCTCGGCTGATTAGTAATTCGTCATAAAGCGCGGCTATCCAAACGCCGTTCAAACTATAAATAATTTGACACCCGACCGAACGACCGAAGTCATTCGGTCGGGCGGGAGGCGGGCAAAATTGCCCGAAATCATTTTCTTTTTTACAATGAAGGCAATATTGCGCAGACTTAAATTTAACTTCTTTAAAGCAATTATCGCATAGCCAATAACCTTCGCGCGAGCAGCCTAAACACTCAATCGGAAAAATTAAATCTAAAAAAAATAACCAGATTTTACTGGTATATTGTTTAATTAAATTTGTATTTATTGCCATCTAAGATTATTTGTCATTGCGAACGACCGGAGGGAGTGAAGCAATCTCACATACTCGTATTTTAACCAGAGATTGCTTCGTCGCCCGAGTACGGGCTTCTCGCAATGACAGTAAAAATTCATTTTATAAAAAACTTTACTTGTCCTGCCAATAAATTCCATCAACTCGCCAAACTCCTTGCTCACGAATATAATTTATTATTATATCCTGATAAAAAGTTGTGCTATTGCCGGCGATACCGGCCGATTCCCGTCTTTGGGTTTTAATTAAAATTTCCGCTTTCCCGGTATCAGAATCAAATTTTTTAGCTTCGCTTGAAATTGCTTTGGTAACAATGCCGTAATAAATTGTCGTCTGAGTTTTTTTAGCCCTAGCATCGGCTATATAATTTTCCGCCCAATTATTCATTGTATCGGTCATAAAAATCTGCAAATCACGAATATTTCCATAATCTGATTGGTTAGAAAAACTGCCGAATCTTTCGGCAAAAGCCGAGGCCATTCTGGCTAAATCATCAGCCTCTACCTCGGCCTTTTTTAAAGGAGAAATCGGCTGTACCGTAGCCGTCGGCTGAACCGTTGGTTCGACTATCGGTTCAAGTATTTTAATCGGTTCCTCGGCCGCCGGCTGTAAAACTACCGGATCGGGCGAGCTGGAAAATTTATAAAAAAAGATAACATAAACAATACCGACTATTATAGCT
>JBAXOH010000036.1:0-7076 GCA_037133335.1 bacterium | reverse complement strand
GCTAAAGCTTTATTTGATTTTTTGTATCTGCGTTTTCGACGAGGGAACGAGCCGGTTACGACTAAAGCGCCGGTTAAATTATTTTTAACCCAGCCGGCTAAACGATAAGCTTCTTTAATAGTCGGAGTGGTAGAAGTAATGCCGACGATGGCCGGCTTAAAATCTAATATGCCTTGCTCAATATCTTGCCCGGCCAAGCCGTCAATAATTTTTATCTCAACGGCGTCTTTTAAGCGCGCCCTTAAATAAGCCGCTAAAACAGCCAGATTAAAAGGCGGAGCGGCGGAAGAAATATTCTTATTGGTTCTTTTTGGATTAATTAAAGCAATTTTTAACATTTTTTTGATTATAATAAAGCTAGGTTTATCATATCAATTCTAAAAATAAAATACCATGGTTATTGTTAATTTTTTAAAGAGTTTAACCATTTGCACCAACTTTCATAAAGTTGTATATTGGGCGCTCTTGCATAGTTTTTTAGGAAATGGTATAATTTTTATACTAATTCATAAAAAAGTATATGAAACTTGAAGAAATAAAAAATAAAACGTCAAAATTACTATTTTTTGACAAAAAATCGCTAAAATTATTAGAAAAAGACGATAATAATCTTAATGCTAACTTGAAATATTGGCTAAAAATAGGCGATTTGGTAGCTTTAAAAAAGGGCTTTTATATTTTTAAAGATAAATATGAAAAAGAAACGGCTAAAGACGAATATTTAGAATATTTAGCTAACCGCCTACTTTCGCCTTCTTATTTGTCTTTAGAATATGTTTTAAATAAATACCAACTTTTAAGCGAGCCGGCTCGAGTTTTGACCTCAATTAGCGATAAAACGGCACGGGAGTTTTCTAATTCTTTAGGCACTTGGCGCTATTATTCGCTGCCGGCCAAACTATTTATTGGTTATAAAATTAAGTATTTTAAAAATCAGCCAATCGCCGAAGCTTCAAAAGCTAAAGCTTTATTTGATTTTTTGTATCTGCGTTTTCGACGAGGGAACGAGCCGGCCGAAAAAAGCCTCGCTGATTTACGTTTAAATTTAGAAAATATAAATCAAAAAGAAAAAACCGAATTATTCTCCTATTTTAAATTAGTCCCGGGCAAACGCTGGCTAGAATTAAAAAAAATAATTGAAAAATATGCTGCTTAATTTATTAAAAGATTTTGTTAATCAAAAAAGACTGGCCGGTTGGCCGGATTTCGTTATTAAAAACGCCCTAAAAGAATATTTACAGTTTCCGGTTTTAGCCTTTCTCTATAGCCAAAAAGACTATCGTGAATTTATTTTTATGGGCGGTTCGGCCCTGCGGATTATCTACGGTTTGCCGCGTTTATCCGAAGATTTGGATTTTAATCTGCCGCTGGATGTTTATAATAAGTTGGATTTGACGGTTTTAGGCGAAGATATTAAAAAATATTTTAGCGGCCAGTCTCGGCTGGCTATTAGCTACCGCGTCCAAGGCAAAGAACGCCTTTATTTAAAATTTCCGATTTTAAAAGATTTAGGCTTGGCGGAGGATATCAGTAAAAGTAATTTTTTATATGTTAAAATTGAATTGTCAGCGGAAAATTTTAAGGCGCCGGAATATGAGATTAATCCGGTTTCCGGCTTTGGTTTTAATTTTATTGTGAAAACTTATACTCTAAAATTCCTTATGACCGGAAAAATAAACGCGATTTTTAGTCGAGCCTGGTTTAAGGGAAAAGAGAATGAAATAGATATTAAGGGCCGAGATTATTATGATTTATTCTGGTATCTAGATAAGGGGATCGAGCCGGACTTCGCGGCTTTAGCGGTTAAGCCCGGAATTAATAATATGGCGGAACTTAAAGCTCGCTTAAAAGAAAAAATTAAGACATCGGTAACGGCGGTGAAACTTCGTTATGATTTAGTAAATTTTTTTAACGAACAAAAATTTATTAATAATTTTTGCGATAACTATTCCGAAATAATGAAAAAATATTTAGATTAGTTAAAACTTAAAGATATTAAGCTAAAAATATGATTATAACTAAAATTAGTAAAAAATTAAAATATTCCGACTTATCTTCAAAGGAGCAGGCTAAAATAATTAAAAAATCAGCCAGAGAGGCAAACGAAGATCAGCTCAGCCTAATTAATGAATTTGATAAAAGATTTGGGAAACTTCAGCACGCCGAATAAAAAACATAGTTTAATTTAAAAAATCCATATTTTGTATGGATTTTTTGTTTAGTCCAATCCATTTGCACCTATTTTCATAAAATTGTATAATTAAAATAATCTTTTATTATCGCTGGCTTAGCCCGGCGATTTTACGCACTCAAAATTTTATGCCGAAAGTTCAAAAAATTGCCTTATTTAAAGGTAAACAAATCAGAAAAACACTTTATCAAAATGAGTGGTGGTTTGTAATCAATGATGTGATTGAAGCGTTAACAGATTCAGCTGATTCGGCACAGTATTTTAAGCGGATGAAACAACGTGATCAGGAATTAGCAAAACTGATTGATAAAGGAGGGGTACAATTTGTACCACCCCTTATGCTTGAAGTATAAATTATCGGTGGCAGACAAAAAATGTATTGTTGGAATACCGAAGGAATTTTCCGTCTCATTCAATCAATTCCTTCCTCTAAAGCCGAACCATTTAAGCGCTGGCTAGCTAAAGTCGGTTATGAGCGAGTGCAGGAAATAGAAAATCCGGAAAAATCAATTCTAATTATGTCATTGCGAGCCATGTACTCATGGCGAAGCAATCTCATTCCCCATAATTCATAATTCATATTCCATAAAATATGACAAATAAGAAAATAGTGGTTGCAGGAACAAAGATTTCAGTTATTTTAAAGGAAGATCATGATTATCTGTCCCTTACTGATATATTAAGGGCAAAAGATGGTGATTTTTTTATTTCTGATTGGCTAAGAAACAGAAATACGGTTGAATTTTTGGGAGCTTGGGAGAGTATAAACAATCCGGATTTTAATTATGGCGAATTTGCCATAATTAAAAGCCAGGTCGGACTGAATAGCTATAAGATCAGCGTTAAAGAATGGGTTCAAAAAACCAACGCTATAGGTCTTAAAGCCGCCGCCGGCAGATACGGAGGCACCTACGCGCATAAAGATATCGCTTTTGAATTTAGCATGTGGATTAGCCCTCAATTCAAGTTGTACTTGATAAAAGAATTTCAGAGGCTAAAAGAGGAAGAAAAATTGCGAATTGCGACTGGTTGGGATATAAAAAGAATGCTCGCCAAAGTGAATTATCGTATTCATACAGACGCTATTAAGAGACATTTAATACCCCAAAAAATAAGTCTAAAAACTTCAAATTACATTTATGCCAACGAAGCAGATATTTTAAATGTTGCTCTGTTTGGTTTAACCGCTAAAGAATGGCGCGACAAAAATAAAAGTAATGAGGGAAACATCAGAGATTATGCCACAGTGGAACAGCTTGTAGTATTGGTAAATTTGGAATCTTTCAATGCTCAGTATATCATTGACGGTCTTTCAAAGGCCGATAGGCTTATGAAACTAAACAAAATTGCTATCTCGCAAATGAAAGCCCTAATTAATAATCCATCGGTTAAAAAATTGGTAAATAGCATTAACCCATAATTCATGACTTGCCATTGCGGACAACCATCTCCCTTTTGTCATTCCCGCGCAGGCACTCTGTTTTCTCTTTCAGCACCGAGGCCAGCGCAGAGGAACAATCCAGGTAGTTTTTGGCGAGCGTAAGCGAAGCAACCTCATTTGCACCTATTTTCAAAAAGTTGTATAATTAAAACATATATATTAAATTATGGGCATTTCCGAAGAAGCGATTAAACATATAAAGAAGATAAAAAAACAGCTCTTTGAACAGTTCGCCGGCGATAAAAAATATAGGGCGTTTGATGTTCCGACGACCTTTTTTATGGCCGGTTCGCCCGGCGCCGGAAAAACAGAATACTCAAAAAATTTCATAAAAAATGTTAATCAAATAATATTAGCGAAAGAAAGCGTTGATTTTCCTATTGTGAGAATAGACGCGGATGAGTTTAGGGAATTTTGTCCGGGATATAACGGTAATAATTCTCATCTTTTTCAAGGAGCTACCGCCTTAGCCGTTAATAAGTTGTATGATTACGCGTTAGTAAAAAAATATAACGTTTTAATAGACGGTACATTTTCAAGTTATAAATACGCGGAAGAAAATATCAAAAGAGCTTTAAAGAGAGAAAGAGAGGTATATATAATTTACGTTTATCAAAATCCGCCCGTCGCTTGGGATTTTACCTTGAAGAGGGAGAAATTAGAGGGTCGAAAGATAAATTTAGAGGTTTTTATTGATGATTTTTTTAGAGCGAAAGAAAATGTTAATAAAATAAAAGAAATATATAAAAACAGAGTAAACGTAATTTTAATAAAAAAGGATTACAATAATATAGTTGAAAAAACCTGGTTAAATATAGATAATATTGACAATTACATTAAGTTTGAATATACTAAAGAATTATTATACAATGAACTTAAAGATATTAAGCTAAAAATATGATTATAACTAAAATTAGTAAAAAATTAAAATATTCCGACTTATCTTCAAAGGAGCAGGCTAAAATAATTAAAAAATCAGCCAGAGAGGCAAACGAAGATCAGCTCAACCTAGTTCATGAATTTGAAAAAAGATTTGGGAAACTTCAACACGCCGAATAAAAACATAGTTTAATTTAAAAAAATCCATATTTTGTATGGATTTTTTGTTTGGCCCAATCCATTTGCGCCTATTTTCAAAAAGTTGTATAATTAAAACAAGCTTAAAACTGTGGAAAACTAAATGAATGCTCAAGGAGAAATTTACCCTGTTAAATAGTTTTTGCGCTAAGTTTACTTTAGCGAAATTATTTAACAAGGGGAAAAAGCTATAAATTTTTTAATGGAAACTTTTTTAGTCGTGTTTTTTTAATTTATACAAAAATTAAAAATTTAAATATAAATAATTAACAATTAAAAACTAATAAAAATTAGATTAGCGAAACTCGCGCTTAAGGAACCGTCGAAGTCCTAAAGCCAAAAAACTTCCGATCTAATTTATAAAACTATGAAAAAATTTATAAAAAACAAAATGTTCAAAAAAACCCTGTTAGCATTATCATTATCCATATTGATAGTCGGCGGGGTTTTTGTTTATAACACGCCTGCTAAAGCGGCTGCGAATATTAATATCGATTCAGCAGCAATTACTTCTTCAAACACCGTGCTTGTGACTTTTGATAGCCCCGGAGATAGACTTTTACAACAAAGCTATACTAGGTGGCACATTGATAGAAATACCCTCGGAGATACTCCGTTAAATCCTGTAAGCGCAACAATCACTAGTTATGAGAGTCCATGGACAATTACTCTTACCTTTCCCGCAGCATCATTTGCCGCTGGCGCATCGTATGATGACTCTCACGGTTTGTATGTCGATGCTAACGGTGTAACCGATGAGGCTTTTGATACAAATACGGTGCTTGCTCATGGCGCCTCTATCGCTATTGACGACATAACCGCGCCGACTATTTCTTCTATGACTGTTATTGATTCTACCCACATTGCGGTAGTTTTTACAGAGGCAATGAACTTTAAGACAAATGCCAATAATACCCCAACAGCTGGTGAATTAAGTAACGTTACGGTAGGTGCGATTCCGGCTACTGGTGTCGCATTTTCCGATGTTGATAAAACAATTACCTTTACTTTTGGTTCTTCAATAGGAACTGTTACTCGAGCTGATTTTGCTATTGCCGCAAACACCCTGCAAGATGAAGCCGCAACCCCGAATGCTTTCGCGGCCGTATTAACTCAAACCTTAGCTGATGGCGCCGGACCGGAAATCGTAAGCGCTTCTACAACTGATGGAACTACTATTACGGCTACCTTAAGTGAGTCTATCGACAGAACTCAATTACTTACTACTGATTTTACTGTTGCTGATGACGGTTCTAATGACTTAGGAGATACGACTATTTCTGCTGTTCAAAACACAGGGAGTGGGTCAACGGTAACTATTACTATTACCGGTCCTATTAAGGCGGGCTTAGCCGGTACTGACACGGTTGCTTTTTCCGGAGCCGGAGTCGTTACTGATGGAGGAACCTCTAATACTCAAACAGCTGCGATTACTATGTCTGACGGAATTGCGCCGACATTTATTTCCGCAATAACTACCAGTGATACGAATATTCAACTTACTTTTTCAGAACCGATTTCTATACTTCAGGCAACTTACTTTAAAATAAATGGAAATCCTGGAATAGGAACAGGGGCTTCCGTTCATGATGATGATAATACAAAAGTTGATGTAACGGTAACTTCTTTAGACAATACTGCCTTCACTTCTAGCGATTTAGACATACTTGCTGGAGCATTAAAAGATTTATCACCGAATAATAATCCGATAGTAGCAGATTATGATAATATTATTACCGACGGACAAAAACCGACGGCCGTGAGCGCTAAAATTACTGGCCCAAACACGATTACCGTTGTTTATTCAGAATCTGTAACTAGTGTTGGTGGAGATTATACCGCTCCCGGTGGAGATTTAGCCGGAAGGATATTCACAGTCTCGGGAGGATCTCCGGGGACAACTCATACATTAACGATTAGTGGCGCTGCTCTTGGCGTTAACGCAGTGGGTACGATGACTATTGGAGCTGGGGTAACAGATATCGCAACTCCAGGCAATACGCTAACTGCTCTTCCTGATTATAGCGTGACTGATGGACAAGTCCCTCCAGCCCCAACAATTACAACGATTGCTCAATCTATAAATGCCGCTACTATTAATATAGTTGGTACAGCGCAAATTGGCTCAACGGTCAATATTTATAAGGGCGGAGTATCAGTCGGCAATTCCGTAGCAGACGGATCTGGTGATTTCACAGTAACTGCAACTCTCGCACAAAACGAAGTAAATAGTTTAACTGCTAAAGCTACTGATGTAGCCGGTGAAGGAACTGCTTCTAGCGCCGTATTAATAACAGAAGATTCAATTGATCCCTCTATCCCAACCGGACTTGATCTTGATGTTGCTGACGACTCCGGTATTTCAAG
>JBAXOH010000035.1:0-7119 GCA_037133335.1 bacterium | reverse complement strand
CGCTAGTGTTTATTCCGGCTATTATTTTAATGTTTGTAAGCGGACAAGTTTTTTCCGCGGTCGGCTTACTGCTTTGGGGAGTGCTGGCCGTCGGTTTAATTGATAATTTTTTAGGCCCAAAGCTTATCGGCCGCGGTATGAAATTACATCCTTTGTTAGTTCTTTTTTCTGTTATCGGCGGCGCGGTTTTTCTCGGCCCGATCGGCTTTATTTTAGGCCCGATTATTTTAAGTCTGCTGTTTGCCTTGCTCCACATTTATTTTTATGTTACGAACGATGGCGATAAAGGAGCGGCTGGATAATAGGACGCAAATTAAAAAACGTCCCGCTTCGCCTATTGGCAAATGCGGGGCGTTTTTTGTTTAGTAAAATTTATTTGGTCTTTTTAATTTTTCCCATAGTCTTAATGCATTTAGCACAGACCGCCTGGCTTTTTCCGTTGATTTTTTTTACCTGAAGATTGATGTATTGTCTTTTAATGGTTTTAATATTAGAGTGGGATCGGGAGGCGTCTTTAGTTGAACCTCGTCCGCAAACATCGCATTTTTTTGCCATAGTGATTTCTCAAATTAATTTTTATATATTTTATATTATCAGCTTTTGATGTAAAAGGCAAGATGTGATAAGATGTAAGTGTAAAAATATATTATTTTATAAATTACATCGGCTTGATTGGGTTAAATTTATTTACATTTTTATGGATATGATTTTTGCTTTAGTTATAATTTTATTTTCCGCCATTATTCATGAATATATGCATGGCTGGATGGCTGACCGGCAGGGCGATCCGACGGCTCGCGACCAAGGCCGTTTGACTTTAAACCCGATTGCTCATATCGATATTTGGGGCTCAATTATAATGCCGGCTTTGATTTTTATCGGTACTGGTGGCGGACTTATTTTTGGTTATGCCAAACCGGTGCCTTTTAATCCTTATAATCTTAAAGATCAGAAATACGGCATAGCTAAAGTGGCCTTGGCTGGGCCGCTAGCCAATCTTATTACGGCTTTATTTTTTGGTTTATTTTTAAGATTTATTCCGGGTTTAAATATCGTAATGGTTAGTTTTTTAGCCGCCATCGTGCAGATTAATTTGGTATTAATGATATTTAATCTTTTGCCAATACCGCCATTAGACGGTTCAAAAGTGTTAATGCCGTTTTTACCTTATAATTGGCAGATGAAATTAATGCAATACGAACAATTCGGTTTTGCTTTTGTCTTGCTTTTTGTTTTTTTTGGTTTTTCTCTGATTGTACCGGTAATCAATTTTTTGTTCAGGCTGATAGTTGGAATTTAAGGTTTTTAAATTACTCTTGACCGTTTTTATTTCTTATGTTAAATTAAAGTAAGTAATTTAATTTTACACATCCCTAAGCTTGGGGATTTGTTTTGTTTATCAACGATTTTCGTAAATTTTTATATTTACAATATGCCAACATTCAATCAATTAATCCGTAAAGGTAGAAAAACATCTAAAATTAAATCCAAATCACCGGCGCTGCAGTCAACGCTGGATACTTTGCATCGAAAAAGAACGGAGTTATCCAAAGGAGCTCCTTTTAAGCGTGGAGTTTGTTTAAAGGTTACCACGACCACGCCGAAAAAGCCTAATTCAGCTTTAAGAAAAATCGCCCGCGTTCGTTTATCCAACGGCATGGAAGTAACTGCTTATATTCCCGGTATCGGCCATAATTTGCAAGAGCATTCCATTGTTTTGCTTAAAGGCGGTAAAACTAAAGATTTGCCGGGCGTTAGATATAAAATAATCCGCGGCGTTTATGATACCCAGGGAGTTGAAGGCCGAAGACAGAGCCGTAGCTGCTATGGGGCTAAAACACCGAAGAATTAACGTTTAAAAACTTTTTTAGAAAAAATATTATGAGAGGAAAACCAGTCTCAAAAAGAAAAATACAACCAGACGCGAAATATAGCGACCCGGATATCGCCAAGTTTATTAATTATATAATGGAACGCGGTAAAAAGACCGTAGCGCAAAAAATTGTCTATACTTGTTTGGATATTATTAAAGAAACTTCCAAGCAAGACCCTAGGCATGTTTTTAATAAAGCTTTAAAGCAAGTTAGTCCGCTCCTGGAAATTCGTGGCCGTCGCATCGGCGGCGCCAATTATCAGATTCCTTTTCAAGTTAGGGGCGAACGCCGTTTTAATTTAGGTTGTCGCTGGATTATTAATGCGGCCAGAGCCAGAAAAGGTAAGCCCATGGCGGAAAAATTAGCTATTGAAATTCTTGATGCCTCTAAAGGCGAGGGTACGGCTGTTAAAAAGAGGGCTGAAGTTCACCGCATGGCTGAAGCTAATAAAGCTTTCGCGCATTTCGCCAGATAATAAAATATGGCATTAAATTATAATAAACAGAGAGGTTTTGGTTTAATACTTATTATAATAGCTATTTTAATAATTGCCGTAATCGCTTTTGGCACGATAAATCGTAAAGGGCAGGTTGAGCAAAATAAAGAAATAAAAAATAAAGCAGTTGAAGATATAAAAAATATAAATAATAATTTGCAAAAAAATAATCAGCAAATACAGGATAGTTTAGAAGATAAATAATGATATATATAAAATATGCCACGAGAATATAGCTTAGAAAAAACCAGAAACATTGGCATTATCGCCCATATTGACGCCGGCAAAACTACGGTTAGCGAGCGCGTTCTTTTTTATACCGGGAAAAAACATAAAATCGGCGAGGTGCATGAGGGCGCGGCTGAAATGGATTGGATGGAGCAGGAGCAAGAACGCGGTATTACTATTACTAGCGCGGCTACTACTTGTTTTTGGAAAGATTGCCGCATTAATTTAATTGATACGCCGGGACACGTTGATTTTACGGCTGAAGTCGAACGCTCTTTGCGCGTCTTAGACGGCGGCGTCGTAGTATTTGATGGCGTAGCCGGAGTAGAACCGCAATCAGAAACGGTTTGGCATCAGGCGGATAAATACAAAGTGCCTCGCATCGCTTTTATTAATAAAATGGACCGCACCGGCGCTAATTTTTATAATGATATAGAGTCAATTTATAAAAGGTTAACTAAATATGCCCACCCGATTCAGCTGCCAATCGGCGCTGAAGATAAATTTTTAGGCATAATTGATTTATTTGAAAGAAAAGCTCGTTTTTTTATGGATGAGCTTGGTACTAAATGGGAAGATCGAGAGGTCCCGGATGATATGAAAACTAAAGTAGAAGAATATCGAGCTAAATTAGTTGAAGCTATAGCCGATAATGATGAAACTTTAATGAATAAATATTTAGCCGGTGAAGAAATTGCCGTTTTGGATTTAAAAAAAGTTTTACGCCAAGCCGTTATTAGTAATAAAATTGTTCCGGTGCTTTGCGGTAGCGCTTTAAAAAATAAAGGTGTGCAATCTTTGCTGGACGCGGTAGTTGATTATTTACCATCACCTTTGGATGTGCCGGCAATTACCGGTTTTGACCCTGACGATAAAGAAAAAATTATAGAAGTTAAACCGTCTGACGCTGAGCCTTTCGCGGCCCTAGCTTTTAAAATCGCTACCGACCCATATGTCGGTAAGCTTTGCTTTATAAGAGTTTATAGCGGAGTTTTACAGTCAGGTTCTTATGTATTAAATACTACTACCGGCAACCGCGAAAGAATCGGTCGGATTGTTAGGATGCACGCTAATCATCGCGAAGAAGTTCAGGAAGTATATTCCGGAGAAATTGCGGCCGCTATTGGCTTAAAGGGTACAACCACCGGCAATACTTTATGCGATGAAAGCAGGTCATTAGTTTTAGAATCGATTACTTTCCCCGAGCCGGTTATTCATATTGCGATTGAACCGAAAACTAAGGCTGATCAAGAAAAAATGGGCATGGCCCTTGCTAAATTAGCCGAAGAAGATCCAACCTTTAGAGTTAGGAGCGACGAAGAAACCAACCAAACTATTATTGGCGGCATGGGAGAATTGCATCTAGATATTATCGTTGATAGAATGAAGCGTGAGTTTAAAGTTGAAGCTAATGTTGGTAAACCGCAAGTGGCTTATCGGGAGACTATTAAAAAATCCGCCGAGGCTGAAGGAAAATATATTAAACAATCGGGCGGACGCGGTCAATATGGCCATTGTTGGTTAAGGGTTGAACCAAATGAGGCTGGCAAGGGTTTTGAGTTTGAAGATGAAACAAAGGGCGGGTCAATTCCGCGAGAATTTATACCGGCGATTGAAAAAGGAGTTAAAGAAGCTTTAGATAAAGGTGTTTTAGCCGGATATTCCATAGTTGATATTAAGGTGGCGGTTTTAGACGGATCTTATCATGATGTCGATTCTTCGGAAGCGGCTTTTAAAATTGCCGGCTCTATGGCTTTTCAAGAAGCTTGTCGGCACGCCACACCGATTATTTTAGAACCGATTATGAAAGTTGAAGCGGTTACGCCGGAAGATTTTATGGGAGAAGTTATTGGCGACTTGAATGCAAAAAGAGCGCAAATCGAAGAAATGGGCGATCGTGCCACGGTTAAATTTATTAAAGCTAAAGTTCCTTTGGCCGCCATGTTCGGTTATGCCACGCAGTTAAGATCAATGACCCAGGGTCGAGCCAGCTATAGCATGGAGTTTGCCTATTATTCCGAGGTGCCTAAAAATGTAGCCGAAGAGATTATCGGTGGCAAACAGAAATAGTAATAGCTCGCGACTCATAATTCGCAACTCATTTTTTTGAGTTATGGGTTATGAGCTACGAGTTATGAGAGTGATAGTTGACAGTTTGTATATTAGAAAATATAATTAAGATATTCTTAATAATTTTCAACAGTTCCTATGCAAGATCAATTGCAAAAAGCGATTAATTTAGCAAAAAAAACCGGTGATAAGTTGATTGTTTTTGACAGTTCAAAACCGGACAATATGTTTGTCGTTTTATCGCTAAAAGATTATGAAAATTTAGTTTTAGGTAAGAGCGAAGTTAGGGGCTTGACAGAAGATGATTTACTTGATAAAATAAATCGCGATATTGCAATTTGGAAAAGTGATCAAGGAGAAGAAGAAAATATTGAAACAATTACTAATTATTCTAGAGGATTATCAGCCAAAGAAGAAGGATTTGAAAAAGCAATAAAGATGAGTGGTAAAAGTTGGTCAATTCCTTCGAGGAGAAAAATTAACGCCGAGGAAATTATCGAAGAAGACCGGCAGTATTTAGAAGAATTAGCATTTTAAACGAATAATAATTTTATAAAATAAAGACGGCTGGGAGCCCGGCCTTATTTAAATAATAAGGGCAAATAACTCCGAGAATTCGGAGGCCGTTAAGGAAAAATAAATATGGCAGAAAAATTTGAACGCACAAAACCCCATGTCAATGTTGGTACTATCGGCCACGTTGATCATGGCAAAACAACCTTAACTGCGGCCATGCTTAAAGTGCTCGGCAGCAAAGGTTTTAAAGCATCTAATAAAAGCGTGGATCAAATTGACGCGGCTCCGGAAGAAAAAGCTCGCGGCATTACTATTGCCACTTGCCACGTTGAGTATGAAACCGAGAAGAGACATTATGCTCACGTTGATTGTCCCGGACATGCTGATTACGTTAAAAACATGATTACCGGTGCGGCCCAAATGGATGGCGCTGTACTTGTGGTAGCGGCTACCGATGGACCAATGCCTCAAACCAGAGAGCATATCGTTCTCGCTAGACAAGTTGGCGTGCCTTATATAATTGTTTTCTTAAATAAATGCGACATGGTTGAAGATAAAGAATTAATTGATTTAGTTGAAGAAGAAATTCGCGATTTATTAAAGAAATATGAATTCCCGGGTGATGTTACTCCGATTATTAGAGGTTCAGCCTTAAAGGCTTTAGAAAATCCTACTGGCGAATACGGTCAGGCGATTTTAGATTTAGCTAAGGCTTTAGATGAATATATTCCTGAACCTAAACGCGATGTTGATAAACCATTTTTAATGCCGGTTGAAGATATTTTTTCGATTGAAGGACGTGGCACCGTAGTTACCGGCAGAATTGAAAGAGGCATAATTAAAGTAAATGAAGAAGTTGAAATAGTTGGTTTGCGCGATACGCAAAAAACCGTAGTTACCGGCGTCGAGATGTTTAATAAATCTTTGGATGAAGGACGAGCCGGAGATAACGCCGGGTTATTACTCAGAGGCACTAAAAAAGATGAAGTTGAAAGAGGACAAGTTTTAGCCAAGCCTGGCACGGTTACTCCTCACACGGAATTTGATGCCGAGGTATTTATTTTAACCAAAGAAGAAGGCGGCAGACATAAGCCATTTTTCAAAGGCTATAAACCTCAATTTTATTTCCGCACTACTGATGTTACCGGCGAAGTTGAATTGCCAGAAGGTACAGAAATGGTTATGCCCGGCGATACGGTCAATTTAAAAATTAAATTGATTTCCCCGGTGGCTTTAGAAGAAAAACAGAGATTCGCTATTCGCGAAGGCGGTAGAACCGTCGGCGCCGGCGTAGTTACTAAAATTATTAAGTAAGCATTTAGTCCCGCTCATAAATTATGGGCGGGATTATAATGTATATTTGATACATTAATGTTTAAAACATTTTAATTTTAAAATTTAAGAAACATGACAGAAGTTAAAGACAAAAAGAAAACGGTAGTGGCAGAGGTTAAATCTGAAACAAAAGCCAATGAAGATTCTAAACAAAGAATCCGCATTAAGATAAAAGCTTTTGACCACAAGATTATTGACCAGTCGACTAAGACTATTATAGATACGGCCGAGAGAACGGGCGCTCAAATTTATGGCCCCATACCCTTACCGACGGAAAAGAAAAAGTATACAGTTAATAGTTCTACCTTTGTCCACAAAGATGCTCGAGATCAATATGAGATAAGAATTCATAAAAGATTGGTGGATATTATTGATCCGACGGCTAAAACCATAGAATCTTTAACCAACCTTGGCCTACCGGCCGGAGTTGATGTTGAAATTAAGATGTAGATTGTATATTTTATTATAATATTAATGAAGTTTTAAGTTGCTCCCCTAAAGGGAAAGGGCTTAAAAAATAATTAATATAATCCCTAGATACCGCGGTCAAGCCGCGGGACTTCGGCATAAGGTAAATGGCGAAAATTTTATTTTTCCCAG
>JBAXOH010000034.1:0-7226 GCA_037133335.1 bacterium | reverse complement strand
ACCTAAAAGACGCATCGAACTATGAAATTCCTAAAGTAATGAGGTTAGTTAATTTCATTACTTTAGGAATTTCATAGTTCGATGCGTCTTTTAGGTCGTTTAAAAATTGATTGTAAGTTTTTTTATTATCGCCAGGATTTTCGTTTCTTTTTATAAAGCGTTTATATCTTATTTTTTGGTTGCCGACAATTTTTATTAGAATAAAGCCGGACATATTTTTAAAATATTTTAAATCCGGGACGCGGCGGATGCCGTCAAAAACTATTAATTTATTTTTATCTCGTTTGATATCTTTTATCATGATTTTTGATAAAATATCTTGGCCAAAATTTTTTCTCAAAAAACCGGAAATTAAAGCCATATTTTCTCTAGTTTGATCTTGATCAATTCTATTTAAAATATCGCGTATAATTTTAGAATAGCGATAAGAGCTGGCCTGGTATTTTTTTTCTAAATAATTAACTACCGCGCCTTTACCGCTGGCGATTTCGCCGACCAAGCCGATAATTATATTTTTATTTCTCATGTTTTATTTGGTTATTTCTACAAAACTGTATTTATAGCCACTTGATTCTTTTGCTTCTGATTTTATAATATTTTTAAATTCGCCGTAGTCAGGAAAAAAGGTGTCGGCTTGCGTCGGTTCATCCTCGACGATAGTGAGATATAATTTATCGGCTAGAGGCAAGGCTTGCTTATATATCATACCGCCGCCGATAAAAAATATTTCGCCTTTATTTTGCGCTTTACCCATCTTAATTGATTCTTCTAAGGAATGGGCAACTAAGCAGTTCTCGGCTTTAAAATCTTTATTTAGAGTTAGAATAATATTAACGCGGTTGGGCAGGGGGCGGTCGTTCATGGAATGAAAAGTTTTTTCTCCCATAATTACGACATGCCCGGTGGTAAGTTCTTTAAAATGCTTCATGTCTTCAGGAATATCATAAAGCAGTTTATTATTAAAACCGATAGCTCTATTTTTAGCGATAATGCAAATAATGGAAATCATATTAAAATCCTCCGATATTGGCAATCTCGGCTTTAATGGCCGGATGCGGGTCGTAACCCTCTAAAGTAAAATCTTCGTATTTAAAATCGTCAATGTTTTTTATATCAGGATTTAATTTTATGGTCGGAAAAGATTTTGGTTCGCGTGACAGCTGCAGCTTGGCTTGCTCGAAATGATTAGAATATAAATGCACATCGCCGAAAGTATGCACGAACTCGCCAGGTTTTAAGCCGGTAACTTGCGCTACCATTAATAATAAAAGGGCGTAGCTAGTTATATTAAAAGGTACGCCTAAAAATGAATCAGCGCTTCTTTGATAAAGTCCGAGATTTAAAAGTCCTTCGCCAGTAGCTTGAAATTGAAAAGTAGTATGGCAAAAAGGCGGCACTTCGTTAGCGTTGCCGGCCGAGGCCATGGCATAGATAAAATCGGGGTTCCAGGCCGAAACAACATAAGATTTTCTAAATGGTTTATCTTTTAAGCCTTGGATACACCAACCCAACTGATCAATCTCGCGACCGTCCGAGGCTGGCCAGCGACGCCACATACGGCCATATATAGTAATTAAATCGCCCCAGTTTTTTACGAATTCGTCATCGGCCGGGAGCTCTTTAATTTTTTTTATAAAATCAGCTTGTGTTATATCTTCGGCCGGAGCGTTAGCTAAACAATGTTTATGATATCTTTTCCACGCCCACTCATCCCAAATATGCACATCTTTATCGGCTAGCGGTTTAATATTCGAGTTGCCGGATAAAAACCAAATCAATTCTTCGATTATCCCGCGGGTAAAAACTTTTTTGGTGGTTAAAACCGGGAAGCCTTTAGTTAAATCAAAGCGAATTTGCCGGCCAAAAACCGAGCGGATAAACGGTGGTTCTTCGCCTTTGTTTTTGTATTGCTGCAAAACCTCTGGCGTAAAAAATAATTTTTTATCCGAGCCATTATCTAAAATGTCTTTAAGTAAATTTAAATATTGGTATTCTGGATGGTTTTGATTTGGCATATGAGTTAATTTATATTTGTGTTTCTTTACCTTCCGTAGCGACTCGGCCGCCTTGCCATTGGCCTTTATATTCGTTGCCTTCGCCCAAAACTTCATGAAAAGTAATATGCACGATGCGCGCGCCAAAGGAAATTTTTATTTTGTTTTTACCTAAATTGCAGATGCCAAAAGTCAGTTCGCCAGAATACCCAGGTTGAACTATGCCGTTAAATAAGCCTAGTCCGGAACGAAACATAGTTGTGCGTGGAAAAATTATGCCGGAAAGGGTAATCGGCAGATTTACTTTTTCTATGGTTTTTATTAAATAATATTTACCAGGTTCAAATATGAAAAAGTTTTCTTTTTCCGATTTAGCCGGATCTAAACTGCCGACTAATTTAATTTTTGGAGTGTTGCGTTCTTCAACGCCTAAAAATCCGTCGCCTTCGAGTTCATAAACTTCGCCCAAGCGCAAATCAAAACCCGCGCCTTCGGGGTTATTCATTTCCCGGTCGCAAAGATTTTCCACCAGCTTAATTTCTTTTACTAATTCATGAAGTTTTTTTATACCCAGAATCATGTTATTTTGCAATTATAAATTAATTATGATTTTTAAAATCAACTTGGCAATAAACCATGCCGTCGTATTTTCTAATTTTTATGCCCCGACGATCGGCTAATTCTCGTGCTTCGTTTTCTTTCTCAGTTTCTTTACCGCCGGCTTTTATTCTTTCATATTCTTCAAAATATATAATTTCTTTAATGCCGGCGTTATTTAATGATTTCATGCAGTCGTAGCAGGGGAAGGTTGCAGAATAAAGTGTGGCGCCTCTTAAGCGAGTTGTATCAACAGCATTGCCAATGCCATTCATTTCGGCATGGGCACCGCGACAGCGTTTTAGTTCTTTGGTTTGTGGGTCGCCGTCAACTTTAGCGCAACCAACGTCAATGCAATGATAATCTCCTTCGGTCGGGCCATTATAGCCGATAGAAATGACGCGGTTATTTTTGTCGACATATATAGCTCCGGCTTCAACATAACGACAAGCGGTACGCTTTGAAACGAGAATCGCCATGTTCATAAACAATTCATCCCAGTTTAAACGGGAAGTTTTTGGTTCTTTGAGTTTTGCCATAAAATAAAATTGTTAATAAAAATCAGTCTATTATATATTTAAATTATTAATAGGGTTATTACATTTTATCAAATCATAGGGAATAGGGCAAATAAAAAAACACCCAGTATTTAGGGGTGTTTTTTTGTCTTTTAGATGTTAATTTTTTGTTGCTTGTTCTTTACTAATAAACCTTTTTATATCATCAACTGCGCTCATCATTTGTGCCGGGAAAATTATGGTGGAATTTTTTTCAACGCTGATTTCAGCCAGAGTCTGTAAATTTCTTAGCTGTAAAGCAATCGGGTGTAAGGCCATGACATCTGCGGCTTGACCTAATTTTTCCGAAGCTAAAAGTTCGCCTTCAGCCGCGATAATTTTAGAGCGTTTTTCTCTCTCAGCTTCAGCCTGCTTAGCCATGGCGCGCTGCATATTTTCCGGTAGTTCAATATCTTTTATTTCTACTAAACTAACAACCACGCCCCAAGGCTCGGTATGAGAGTCTAAGACTGTACCGATTTCTTTATTGATGGCATCGCGTTCTGATAAAACTTCATCTAATTGAAAACGGCCGACGATATTTCTAACCGTGGTTTGCGCGATCTGGTCAATCGCCTGGCGCACATTTTCGATGGCCACGATGCTTTTTATGGCATCAACAACTTTAAAATAAGCCACGGCCGAGATATCCACCGAGACATTATCTTTGGTAATAATTTTTTGTGGCGGGATCGGCATGGTCATAGTCCTAAAATCAACTTTGCGCATCCATTGAAAATAGGGGACGATCCAATTTAAACCCGGCTCTTTTACGGCGATAATTTTACCAAGAAAAAATACTACACCTTTTTCATATTGCTGAACGATTTTAAAGCCAGGGAAAACAATGAAAACAGCGATAAAAAACAGAATATAAAACAGCAATAACATAATTTTAAAGTTAATAGTTAATAGTAGTTTAATATTAGCAAAACTAGGTGGGGAAAGCAAATTAAACATGTTATTGATAATATTATTGCATTTTAGTTATTTTTCATTTAAAATTAAAAAATAGAGAAAGTATGAATAATTATTCCAATAACCGCGACATCAACCCCTAAACAATAAAGCAGTTTATAGGGCGGGGTATTCATTTATGAAACATATATTTTTAAAGCATAAATTTTATTGGTCGCAAAAGCAGTTCGTTTTTTCTGCCTTGCTTGGGCTTCTTCTTTTGGCTACCAGCTTGATGATTAATTATTATGCCAATTTATATGCCATAAAAAAGGCGGGCAATTCGGTTGGCGATCTTTTGCTTAATATATTGCCGGTAGTGAACACTAATATAATTTTTTTTGAAGGCGCTATAGTATTTTTATTTTTGCTGTTTGTATTATTGGTATATGAGCCTAAGGGCATACCGTTTGTTATAAAAAGCATTGCTTTGTTCGTAGCTATCCGCTCCTGTTTTGTAGTTTTAACTCATTTTGGCCCTGATCCGACCAGGGCGCCTTTTGACGATAATGCTTTTTTAGCTATTTTTACTTCCAGCTCAGATTTATTTTTTTCCGGTCATACCGGTTTGCCGTATTTGTTCGCTTTGATTTTCTGGCAACAAAGACCTTGGCGTTTATTTTTCTTAGGATCATCGATTATTGCCGCCGTTAGCGTGTTATTAGCCCATTATCATTATACGATTGACGTGGCTTCGGCTTTTTTTATAACTTATGGCATTTTTCATATTGCCAGGCGGTTATTTGAAAAAGACTATAATTTATTTCATAGCAATTTTGAGAATAAGCCGTAAATTGCAGTAAGTTAAATTAATTAGAATATAAAAAAAGACGCTCTAACCGTAGAGCGTCTTTTTATTGTAAAGTTTTTTTATAGCGATAATTTAATGCCAGGCCCCATAGTTGAGCTGACATAAACCTTTTTAATATAAACACCTTTTGAAGTCGCTGGCTTGGCCTTTCTGATCGCCTCTAAAAGAGTCTCAAAATTTTGAACTAATTTTTTAGTTTCGAAAGAAATTTTGCCGATGGCGACATGAACATTCCCGGTGTCGTCATTTTTTAAGCTTACTTTTCCTTTTTTTAGTTCTTCTACGGCTTTAGCCGGATTAGGCGTAACAGTTTCGTTCTTAGGAGAAGGCATAAGGCCACGTGTGCCTAAAATTTTAGCGATGACCGCTAAATTTTTCATCATGGCCGGTTCGGCGACGGCAACAGCAAAGTCGGTTTTTTCGGTTTTTTTAATTTCGTTGATTAATTCTTCGCCGCCGACATAATCGGCGCCAGCTTTTCTAACCTCTTCTTCTTTGCCCGGAGTAACGAAAGCCGCCACTTTAATAGTTTTACCAGTTCCATTAGGCAGAGAAACGGCCAGCCTGACTTGCTGCTCGCCTTTTTTAGTATCAATGCCTAAACGGAAATGAATTTCCATTGAAGCGTCAAACTTTGTTTTAGATAATTTTTTTGATAATTCAATTGCTTCCGTAATCGGGTAGTTTTTGTTAGCGTCATATTCAACGACGGTTTGTGTTTTTTTTGTCATAAATTATTTCGTGGTACGAGCGTCAGCTTAGGGCTGACTCCCACAAGTTAATGTTTAATTATTTAATTTCCACCCCCATTTGCCTAGCTGTGCCGGCGATAATTTTCATGGCCGCTTCAACATCGTTGGCATTAAGGTCGGGCATTTTAATTTCCGCGATTTCTTTAAGTTGAGCTTTAGTTATTGAACCGACTTTTTCGGTTAGGGGTTTACCGGAGCCTTTAGGAATTTTTGCGAATTTTTTAATTAATTCCGAAGCCGGGGGAGTCTTTAAGATAAAAGTATAAGTTCTATCTTCAAAAACAGTGATTTCGACTGGCGTAATATCGCCCATTTTATCTTTTGATCTGTCGTTAAAGTCTTTGCAAAATTGCGCGATATTTAAGCCGTGCTGGCCTAAGGCCGGACCTACCGGAGGCGCGGGGTTAGCCTGGCCGGCCGGAATTTGCAACTTAATTTTAGTTAATATTTTTTTTGCCATATTAATTGTATTTATCTCGTAGAAGCTCCCGATTATTAGGGAACGAGACAGTTATATTATATTTTTTTAATTTGTAAGAAATCAAGCTCAACCGGGGTTTCTCTGCCGAACATACTGACCACGACTTTAATTTTTCCCTTAGCTTCGTCAATGTCGGCCACTTTGCCTTCTAAATTTTTAAACGGTCCGTCGATAATGCGCACCGGAGAATTAACCGAAACGTCAATTTTAAATTTAGGTTCTTCAACGCCCATGCGTTTTTGTAAATCTTTTATTTCATGTTCGGAAATCGGCGTCGGGATAGTGCCGGTGCCGATAAAGCCAGTAACGTTCGGCGTATTTCTAACCACATACCAGGAATCGTCATTAACGATCATTTCTACGAGTACATAGCCAGGGAAGATTTTTTCTTCAACAATTTTTCTTTTGCCGTTTTTAATTTTAATCTTCCTTTCCGTAGGAATTAAAATATTATAAATTTTGTCTTCCATGTCCATGGACTCAATTCTTTGTTTTAAATTTTGTGAGACGTTTTCTTCGTAGCCGGAATAAGTGTGTAAAACGTACCAGCGCCGGCCTTGATTTAATGTTTGTTTAGCCATACGAGCAATGCTAATATTATTTATTGATAATTAAAAATTCCAGGCCTTTGGTAAAAATAAGATCGAGAAGCCCTAAAAATAAAGCCACCCCTAAACTTATAAAGATTACCAGCAAAGTGTAATTATAGGTTTCTTTTCTGGTTGGCCAAGAAACTTTTTTCATTTCCTCGATTGAGGCTTTGATGTAATTGATTATTTTTTGCATATTATATTTTAAAAGTTTTAAAAAACAGCCCTTCTCGGGCAGCATTTATTTATATTTATATATTACACAATATTTAAATCGTTGTCAAGCGCCCTTGGTTTAATTGATGGCGATATGGTATAATATAAATAATTTTAAAAATATGTTTTCAAATAGCTTTATTTTTTACGGCCTACAAACATTTGCCGAATTAATTCGTGATGTTTTTTATTTTCCGCTTTGGTGGTACGGCCGCGGATTGTTAAATTTAATTATCGGCGTGATACATTTTTTAGGCGATAAACAGAAAGC
>JBAXOH010000033.1:0-7284 GCA_037133335.1 bacterium | reverse complement strand
CTATTGATCCGAATATTGGCATTGTTCCAGTCCCCGATCATCGTTTAGCTGAATTAGCGGCAGTTATCCCAACCAAGCAAACCGTTCCGGCCGTGGTCGAGTTTGTCGATATTGCCGGTCTAGTGAAAGGTGCGGCCAAAGGTGAGGGCTTGGGTAATAAATTCCTCTCTCACGTTCGTTCTTGTGATGCCATTGCGGAAGTTGTCAGAATCTTTGACGACAAAAACGTCATCCACGTCGAGGGTGACATTAATCCGATCAGCGATATCGAAACAATCAAAACTGAACTTATTTTAGCCGATCTAGAAACGGTCAAACGACGCGTTGAAAAAACCGAAAAAGAGTTAAAGCAATTCTTAGGAGAATCTCGTGATAAATTAAGAGATTTGCGCTTTAAAGATGCGAATAAACAATTAAAAAATGTCAGAGAAATCAGAGGGATAAAAAAAGTAATTGCCAGAGTTTTAACATTATTAAGCAAAAAAAATTAATTATATGGCCGATATTAAGCAAAACAATTTTAAAAAAGAAATTATTAAGCGAAAGTTTAGTGGCGTGGTGGTGGGCGATAAAATGAATAAAACCAGAGTTGTTTCTGTTGAATCGGTTAAAGTGCACCCAATATATAAGAAAAGATATAAGGTTAATAAAAAATATAAAGTTCATGATGAAAAAAATTTATATAAAACAGGGGATAAAGTGCAGTTTATGGAATGCCGCCCTTTAAGCAAAGATAAAAGATGGCGCATGATATATTAATTAAATAATTAGTGTTTATTTTATGATACAAGTACAAACGATAGTAAAAGTTGCGGATAATAGCGGCGCCAAAAGAGTTATGTGCGTTAGGGTGCTTGGCGGTTATAAAAAGCGTTACGCTCATGTCGGAGAAATAATTACCGCCGCGGTCAAAGAAGCCGCGCCTCACGCCGCCATTAAAAAAGGCGATGTGGTGCATGCCGTGATAGTTAGAACTAAGAAAGAAATCAGACGTTCGAGCGGCGTTTATGTTCGTTTTGATGAAAACGCCTGTGTAATTATAGATAAAGAAAAAAAAGAACCTAAAGGCACAAGAATTTTTGGGCCGGTAGCCAGAGAGCTTAAGCAATTGGGATTTTTGAAAATTGCTTCGTTAGCTCCTGAAGTATTGTAATATATAAAGAAATTTATATGAAGATAAAAAAAGGCGACAAAGTAAAAATATTAGCGGGAAAAGATAAGGGCAAAATTGGAAAAGTTTTGCAGGTTTTTCAATCGGCCAATCGAGCTAGCATCGAAGGTTTAAATCTTTTAGTTAAGCATATGCGCCCGAGAAAGCAGGGAGAAAAAGGGCAAAGGATAGAATTCCCGGCGCCGATTAATTTATCAAATGTTATTTTAGTTTGTTCTAAATGCGATAAGCCGACTAGAGTTGGCTACAAATATTTAGAGGTGACTAAAAATGATATTAAGCAAAATAAGAAAGTTAGAATTTGTAAAAAATGTAAACAGGTAATTGATTAATCAATATGAATTTAAAAGAAAAATATAAAAAAGAAATAGTAAAAAAAATGACCGAAAAATTCGGTTATAAGAATTTGCTGGCCGTGCCTAGATTGACTAAGGTAGTGATTAATTCCGGCGTGGGCAGAAACGCTAAAGATAAAAATTTTATAGACGGCGTAATCAGCAGTTTAGAAAGAATCAGCGGGCAAAAGCCTATCGAGACTAAATCCAAGCAATCAATTTCCGCTTTTAAAAGCAGAAAAGGTATGGTTATCGGCGTGGCCGTAACTTTACGCGGCAAGAGGATGTTTGATTTTACGGAAAAATTAGTTAATATAACCTTTCCAAGAATCAGGGATTTTAGAGGTATTAGCGCCAAACAAGTGGATAACCGCGGTAATTTATCCGTAGGTTTTAAAGAGCATATTGCTTTTCCGGAAATTAAAGCCGATGAAGTGGATAATATCCATGGGCTTCAAGTTTGTCTTTCTACGACCGCTAAAACTTATGATGAAGGATTAGAATTATTTAAATTAATGGGGTTTCCGTTTAAAACGGAATAATATTTTTATGGCCAGAACAGCATTAATCGTAAAAGCAAAAAAGACACCAAAATTTTCTACCAGAATTGTTAGGCGTTGTTGGCGTTGTGGACGCAATCATGGTTTTATGAGAGATTTTGGTATTTGCCGCATCTGTTTTAGAGAATTAGCCAGTAATACCGATATACCCGGAGTAACTAAATCAAGTTGGTAAAATATTTAATTATTATTTTAATATGACGGATCCAATAGCAGACATGCTCACAAGAATAAGAAACGCTCAGGCCGTAAACATCCAAACGGTTGTTTTGCCTATGAGTAAAATTAAGCACGGAATCGCTAAAATACTAGAGGTTCAAGGCTGGGTTGAAAAAGTTGAGATTATTAAGACTAAAGGTGAAAAGAATTCAAGTTCAATTTTTAATGAAATTAAAATTGATTTAAAATATACTAATGGTCGGCCGGTAATTACTTCTTTAAAGAAAATAAGTACGCCAGGCCGCAGAGTTTATGCCAATAAAAATGAATTGCCAAGAGTTTTAAATAATTTAGGTATAGCGATTATTTCCACGCCACGCGGTTTAATGACCAATAAAGAAGCTAAAAAGCAGGGTATCGGCGGGGAAGTGATTTGCGAAATATATTAAACATATGTCAAGATTAGGAAAATTACCAATTGAATTGCCAGTCGGGACTAAAGCTTCGCTTGAGAATGGTTTTATAATTGTTAAAGGGCCAAAAGGCGAGCTTAAAACTAAAATGCATGAAATTATAAAAATGGAAATAACCGATAAAGAAATTATTTTATCTATTGAAGATCAGACCATCGGTAAAAACAAAGCTTTATGGGGGTTATTTAGAAGTTTGATTAAGAATATGGTAGTTGGAGTTAACGAAACCTATACTAAGAAGTTAGAAATTAATGGCGTTGGTTATAAGGCAGCGGTTAGCGGTGATAAAATAACTTTAAACGTCGGCTATTCGCACCCGGTAATTTATAATTTACCGGCCGGCATAAAAGCCGAAGTTCAAGCTAATGTTATTATTATTAATGGTATTGACAAGCAATTGGTCGGAGAAGTCTCAGCACAAATTAGAAAAATTAGAAAACCAGAGCCTTATAAAGGCAAAGGTATTAAATATAGTGATGAAATATTAAGACGCAAGGCTGGTAAAACTGCCGGTAAGGCTGAGAAATAAATAGTTTTTTTTAGATTATATTTATATGGATATTAATAAAATCAAACAAAATAAAAGGCTTAGACGTAAAGGTAGAGTAAGAGCGAAGGTTAGCGGCACAGCCGCTTGCCCGAGGTTAAGCGTTTTTAGATCCAACCGTGGAATTTACGCCCAAATTATAAATGATGAAATCGGTAAGACTTTAATTGCTGTTGGCGCCAAAGAAATAAAGACTAAGGACAAAAAAATTGCCGTAAGTTTAGAGCTAGGAAAATTACTTGCCACTAAAGCCATAGCCAAAGGCATTAGCCAGGTTGTGTTTGATCGCAACGGTTATAAATATCATGGCCGGGTAAAGGCTTTGGCCGAAGGCGCTCGCGAGGGCGGTTTAAAATTTTAATAAATAGAGAACATTATAAGTATGGAAGATATAAAAAAACAACAAGACGTTACAGATAATAAAACAACGGCTGGAGCAGAAGCTCCGGTTAATAACGCTATGCCAACATCAACGCCAATGCCGTCGCAAACGGTTGAAGGTAGAAATAGCGGTAGCTTTTCTGATAGAAAAAGAAATTTTAAAGGTAAAAGAGGCGCTGGACGCGGTCGAAGCGACGGTGATTTACCTGAAGAATTTGAGCAAAAAATGATTGATATTGCTCGTGTTACCCGCGTTATGGCTGGTGGCAAAAGAATGCGTTTTAGGGCTTGTGTGGCTATTGGTAATAAAAAGGGCAGAGTCGCCATTGGTCTAGCTAAGGGCGCGGATGTTACTGGCGCCGTGACCAAGGCCGTTAATAAAGCTAAAAAAGATTTTATTGATATACCGATTGTTAACGAAACTATTCCTCATGAAATTTATCAAAAATTGGGCGCGGCTAGAATTTTATTTAAACCGGCTAAAAAGGGTAGAGGAGTTATCGCCGGCGGTGCCGTCAGGGTTCTTTTAGAACTTTCCGGCATAAAAAATGTTACCAGTAAAATATTAGGCACCGGCAATAAAGTCAATAATGTTAAATGCACGATTGAAGCTTTAAAGAATTTAAAAAAACCCGTTAAGTATGAGAAAAAAAACGAAAATAAATATACTCATATTCAAGAGAAAAAATTAATGTAAACATATGTCTTTATCACTTTCTACAATCAGGCCGGCTCGCGGTTCGGCTAGAAATAAGAAGAGAATCGGCAGAGGTAATGCTTCGGGCCACGGTTCTTATAGTACTCGCGGACAAAAAGGCCAAAGATCAAGAAGCGGTGGTAGAAATAAATTAAAAAGATTGGGCTTTAAACAAATATTGGCTGCTACGCCGAAAAACAGAGGCTTTAAATCAGCTAAGCCCAAAAGCCAGGTTGTTAATCTTAAAGATTTGAATGAAAATTTTTCCGCTGGCGCTAAAATTAATGCTGTTAGCTTATTTAAAGCCGATTTAGTCAGCACCGTTCAGAAAAAAATAAAAATTTTAGGCCAAGGGGCTTTAACTTTAAAAAATTTAGAATTTCAGGGAGTTAAAGTTAGTGATAGCGCTAAATTGCAGATTGAAAAAATGGGTGGTAAAATTAGTTAGAGGATAAAATATGTACGATAAACTAATACAAATTTGGAAAGCGCGCGATTTACGCAATAGCATACTTTTTGTTTTGGGCATGCTGGCTATTTTTCGTTTGGCCGCGCATATTCCGGTTCCCGGAGTTGATGCTCTGGCGCTTAAAGATTTTTTTGCTTCTAACCAGATATTGGGTTTAATGAATATATTCGCCGGTGGCGGTATGTCTAATTTTTCCATTGTTATGATGGGCGTCGGGCCATATATTACCTCATCAATTATTTTTCAGCTTTTAGCTATGATTATTCCGAAGCTGGAAGAGATGAATAAAGAAGAGGCCGGTCGTCAGAAAGTTAATATGTGGACTCGTTGGATGACCGTACCTTTAGCCGTGCTTGAAGCTTATGGCATGATTACTTTACTGCGCCGGTCCTCATCTTCAATTTTGGGAGATATTAGCCCGGCTAGTTTATTCACTATGATTATAACCGTAGCCGCCGGTACGGTTTTTTTAATGTGGTTAGGCGAATTAATGACGGAAAAAAAGGTTGGCAACGGGATTTCTTTATTGATTTTCGCCGGCATTGTTTCCGGGTTGCTCCAAACTGCCCAGCAAGTTATAGTCACTTTTGACCCGTCAAAATTGTATGTGATTTTAGGCTTTTTAGCTATCGCCATAATAACTATAGTTGGTGTAGTCGTGATAAACGAGGGGCAGCGTAACGTGCCGGTGCAATATGCCAGACAAATTAGAGGTAACCGAATGTTTGGCGGGACTTCAACGCATTTACCTTTACGCGTTAATATGGCCGGCGTAATTCCGATTATTTTCGCTATCTCGGTAGTAATTTTTCCGCCTATGATTGCCCAATTTTTTATACATGCACGCACGGCTTTTATAGCTAACGCGGCCGAGTGGACTATCGGCTTTTTTCAGAACCAATTAGTTTACGCAATTTTATATTTTTTACTGGTTTTTGCTTTTACTTATTTTTACACCGAAGTTATTTTTCATCCGACGCAGATTGCGGAAAATTTGCAGAAACAAGGCGGTTTTATTCCCGGTATTAGACCGGGCCGCCATACTAGCGAATATTTAGCTAATACTACTCATAAAATTATATTTGTTGGCGCTTTGTTTTTAGGCATTATCGCTATACTACCTTTAATTTTAAGATATTTTACCGGTTTAGAATCTTTAACTATCGGCGGTACATCATTACTGATTGTAGTTTCGGTGGTTATTGAAACCGTTAAACAAATTGAATCGCAGTTGACTATGCGCGAGTACGAAGGCATGTAATAGATGCGACAGTAGAAAGCTCGCAGATAACGGCAAATTTTCTACTGCGGAACTCGTCGCTTGTTAGCTCCTCAAACAGTCCTCGCACGAAAATTTACCATTATCTGCGAGCTTTAATTATAAAGATCCTCGTCTTAACGGGGTTTTTTGTTTGGTTAATTTATGATATAATAAGGTTATATTGATATTCTAATAAATAATATGGATTTATTTTCAATTGTTGTTATTGTTCTTGGTTTATGTTTATTTGAAGTTATTTCTAGTATTGACAACGCGATTATTAACGCGGAAGTTCTTTCAACCATGGGCGCTAAAGCGCGGCGTTGGTTTTTATTGTACGGCATAATTATCGCGGTTTTTTTAGTTAGAGGATTACTGCCCTGGCTTATAGTTTGGCTGGCCACTCCGGGGCTCGGACCGATAGAGGCTTTAACCGCGACTTTTTCTAGCGACCCTAGAGTTATCGAGGCCGTAGAAAAATCATCGCCTATGCTCTTAGTTGGCGGTGGTATATTTTTAATATTTTTATTTTTTCATTGGCTATTTTTAGAGTCAAAGAATTTTGGTTTACGGGGTGAAAAGTTTTTTTATAAAAATGGTGTTTGGTTTTATTCTATTATTTCCATAATTTTGGCCGTTGTAGTCTGGCTGGCTTTAGATAAAAATCCTTTAATGGCTTTCGGCGCGGTTGTGGGTTCAACTGCTTTTTTTATTACTCACGGCTTTAAGCAAAATGCCGAGCAGAGAGAAAAAGATTTATCAAATAAAAGCCTATCTGATTTAAGTAAAATATTTTATCTTGAAGTGATTGACGCGACTTTTTCTATTGACGGGGTTTTAGGCGCCTTCGCTTTTACTTTGTCTGTTCCATTAATTTTATTTGGTAACGGCATCGGTGCTTTAGTCGTAAGAAAATTAACTATGGGTAACATCGAAAGGATAAAAAAATATCGTTATTTAAAAAACGGCGCTATGTATTCTATTCTTTTTTTAGGCGTGATTATGCTATTGGATAGTTTTGGCGTTCATATACCTAGCTGGCTGTCGCCGGCCGTAACTTTCGCTGTAGTAATTTATTTTTTTCAAAAATCCAGGTTGGAAAATAAAAAGTTAGCATAATAATAAAATATATGCAAAAAACTATTTTTTCACTTAAGCCGAATGAACGATATCAAAGAATCGGTCAAACTGACGCTAAAAAAATTGTTAAGTTAGTTAGCAATTATTCCGC
>JBAXOH010000032.1:0-7296 GCA_037133335.1 bacterium | reverse complement strand
AATATTCCCGTGGGTAAAGCATCGGTCTTTATAAAAAAAGACCACAAACTCTTCGGATTATCTGAATTTTTAATATCAAACGAACCGCTAAAATTAATTGAAAGATTATTTATTTTTTTATCTGCAGTCGATGAAGCAACCTGTAAAAAATTTTTTTGGTTATTAAACAAATCTTCCGTTTGGTATTCTACTAACAATTCTCCGGAATATTCTAAAGATTTAATCTGTGCTAAATTAACAGCCATTTTTTGCAAATTTTTTTCCGGTGATTGAAAAAAATTAAAATACGCAAACACACCACCGCTAATTATTAAAATACCAAAAAACACCGAGATAACTACGACTAATTTTTTAGACGAAAAAGAAAAGAAAGATTTTAATAGTTTATCTTTTAATATTAAAGATTGGCCAGGTAAAATTAATGAATTAAAAGTTTCATCAATATCTTGCGCCCGCCAACCGTTAGCCATAAGAGAGGTTTTTAGACGTTCTTTGGTTTCACCCCGTTGCAGCTGTTGCTTGATATAGTCAAATAATTGTTGATTAACCATATTTTAAAATTAAAAACACGAAATATTTTTTAGTGGACCGGAGGGGACTCGAACCCCTGACCTCCTCGTTGCAAACGAGGCGCTCTACCAGCTGAGACTACCGGCCCCAATATTATTGCATTTGGTTATAGCGTAAAATCGGGGATAATATCCATTCTAAAAACCCACCAATCATATTAGTCATAACCAACATACCTATAAAAATAGCAAATATACCTACTAATTTATAGCCTAACCTGGAACCGCCTTCACTGCCGAACTTACGCTCAAAAAATTCTATCCTGCCAAAAGAATTTAGCATGGCCTCTGATTTTATTACTATGAATGAACCAACTGCTAAAATAATAAAACCAACTAAAATATTCATAAACTTATTTTAAATAATTAAGCGGATTGTATTTTATACCATTAATAATATACTCAAAATGCAAATGTGAACCCGTTGAATATCCGGTTGAACCCATTAAACCTATAACTTCTCCCTTATTAACCGATTCACCCTTTTTAACGTAAAATTTAGACATATGAGCATAGCGCGACTTTCTGCCTCCACCATGATCTATAACTATTTGGTTGCCATAGCCAGTCCCCCAGCCAGCTACTTCAACTACGCCAGTATCGGCAGCATAAATCGGCGTACCTATTTTATTAGCTATATCTATGGCATAATGTCTCCAGGAAGAATATTGCGTAATTCTGGCGCCAACCGTAGGCCAGGCTAATTTATTGCTGGCGGTTGACCTAAGATCTTGGGGTTTTAACAAATTTTTAATAACGGAGATAGCGGAAACATTATTAGACGATTGGCCTTGAGCATAATAAGTTTTTTTACCGCCGGGAATAATTAATTTTTGACCAACCGATAGCATTTCCGCGCTAACTAATTTATTAGCTTCTAAAATTATATTAGTATCTACTCCATATCTAGAAGCAATCGTGCCTAAAGTATCGCCGCGCGCAACTTTATGGGCTATTCCGCTCATGGGTAAAATCGATAATTCATTACCCGGCCTAATTAAACTATAGGCGTTAAGATTATTTTCCCATAAAATAGTATTAACGCTAATCATAAAATTAGCGGCAATAGTGCTAACAGAATCACCGGCTTGCACGGTATAATTAATAATACCATCTCTCGGTTGCACCGTCTTATTAGTAGCTGCCATATCAGGCTTTCTTATGGCATCACCGCTCTGCGCCAAATCGCCGCTGCCTAAGTCGCTATTTTCTGGCGCCGTCATCTCTGCCATGGGCTGAGGCTTAAAGGCGGTTAAATTATCTAAATAAGTCTGCTGCACCGGAGTTACGGCCGCCTGTTCGTCAAAATATTCCTCTATCAGCTGCTCATTTTGGCCAAATTCTGTTGATATTATTTCCGATAAAAAGGTTTTTCCGGCAATTTCATCCGGAGCCACCGATTGAGTTTTTTGAGTTAAATTAAAAATAACAAAAAATATAGTTAAAATTGCAACTGCTACATGAATTAATTTCTGATTAACAAAAAAGGTGGCTGATTTGTTTTTTATCTTATCGACCAGACCAAAACGTTTTATGATAGAAAAATAAAATAAATACAATCTAACCAATATTTTATAAAATACAAATTTTAAAATAGCTAAAATGGGCCTTAACGCTAAACTAACAAAAAAAGCGGTTAATAACCTCTTTAAAAATATAAAAATTTTTACTAAAAATATCAATAAATTTACCGATATTTTTTTAAAATTTCTACTAATATAATTATCAATTAAAATAAACTAAATAATACCATTATGCTAACATTTAAACCACTTTTAGTCAACCGCTGAATAAAAAAGACGGCTTGTTTATTCGCCGTCTTTTTATAAATATCCATGGTTATTTTTACACTTTTATTACTACAAACTATAATTATCTTTTTGCCCCAGAATAAGCTATTGCTCTTACCATATCCCAATCAATAGCAGTTACCGGCGCGCGCTTATAAATGTATTTGAAAGATATAATAGCAACTTTTTCCGAATTGGTATTGCGCTGACTTGGTCTTAACCCATAAGCCATAACAGTAACCGCAGCGTTATCGTTAGCGTTATCCATTTTAGCATCTCGTGCGTAAATCTTTTTAAAGGACAATTTAGCTTTAGTTTCTGCGGCTGTGCTTCGCTCACTTGGCCAACGACCATTAGCAATTTTAATCGCGTCTTGCCATTCTGTTTCTGTTTTAGGCAATTTACCAAAAGCTGATTTATAAGAGCCTAACACTCCTGCTCTTTCTCCGACTCCTAAAATTTTTGTGCCTACCGTGCCGTAAGTTATAAAGAAATTTAAACGATTGGCATCAACTGGCAAAAAATTATTTTCATTATGAGTTAAATTACTTAGATATTTATCCGCGGTTATTTTTTCAGCGCTTTGACTACGTACGGTTTTAGCATTAACTAGAATCATATCTATATTCTCAGAATAGACAGCGTAAGAATCAGCTAAAATTTGTTCTAGTTGGGTTAAGGTCTGACTAACAACTTTTTTTTCTAGCACCTGCGGAGCTAATATACTTGTTGACGTTGCCGCTGGTGTTGAAGTTGCTGTAGGAGCTGGTGCCGGGCTAGCTGGTGCAGGTGAACCACCTCCACCTCCGCCACCTCCGCCACCGTTGTTTGTGGTATTAGTGGTTTGAGTATAAGAAGCAAATTTTGTAAAATGCTTTGTCCATATAACTAAATCGGCTCCGACATCTTTTTTACAATCACCCTCTGCAACAAGCGCGTCGCCTGCCGTTTGATTATCCGCAGCACAGATATTGGATATTTTAGTAAATGTACTAGAGCGATAATAGCCTGCATCTTTCCCGGCCTGTCCTGGAATCAATAATCTGACTGCTTTATCAAAAGTTAATTTAATATCATCAAAACCTACTTCAACAACCGATTGAACTGTTGCGGTTTTTCCAGAATCAGCGGTAACACTAACCGAATCATTAGCCTTTATGGTCGGGGCGTTAATAACACCGTTCCAATGCTCAGTAGAAGAAATATTGGTATCGCTAGGAATATTCATTAATACCAACCCTAGGGAAGTGGTTGCTTTAATATCTAAAGAAGATGGTGTTATAACTAATGAGCTAGTTGTGGTTGTGCTCATTAAAGAAGATAAATTTATTTTAGGATTTGTTAATTCTTGAGCAATTAAAATAGTGGTGGTGGCTACATCAGCGCTGGTTACTGCAGTTTCGCTATTGGCATTATTTAATTGAACGCTATTTTTTATAAAACTTAAATTTAACTCTTCGGTTTTGCCAGAAACAAAACCGCCGGTATAACCAACTGAATTATCACCGGTTAAAGCCACTACAGAATCCTCCGGTAAATACTTAAATTGCAATGTGCCACTATATTCACTTGTAACTAATTTATTTTTTATTGGATTATCATAACCGTATATTCCATCTTCTTCTATAGTAATTTCGCCTTTAAGTACACCATTATTGTAGGCTTGAATTTTTGTGCCTGTTGGCAAACTAACGCTATTTAAAGTAGCTCTGCCATAAAATGACATAGGAAAAGACGGAAAAGAATCAACCGCTTTTACGATGAATGGAAAAAGAAAAATAATTGTTATTATCAAAAACTTCTTCATAAAATATTTCTATCTACTGAATGACTGGGATGAAGTCATATCTTTTAATAAATAACCGTTAGTCCAATCAGATGAGCTGGTCGTATGACCGCTAGCTGATCTATCAGACCAAACGTTATACTTGTCGCCACCACCAGCGTCAACGCCGTCAGCACCTTTAGCAAGGGCTGTGCCATTAGCAACCGGTGTAACATCCTGTTTAAATCTAACAATGATGTTATCATTAGTCTGGCCATAACCGGTGACCGTACCTCTTAATTCATATGTCTTGACGGTAGTACCAATGCTTAAAACATCGGCATCAATTGCGCCAACTAACACTGCAACCGCCGCACCCTGAACAGCTGTAACGGGGTAAGCAAGATCAGTTAAGATAGTAGAAGTGTTTGAATCATAGAGATATAAATCGGTTACCTCGCAAGCAGTGGTTGAAACCGTAAAGCCTAATTGCTTAATATCAATGTTGCCTGCGTTATCAGCCACAACCGAGAACTTATACAAAGCTCCGTTAACCGGATCGGTTCCGGCGTCAAGCTTGGCAAAAGTCGGTTTGCTCTTTCTAACATAGAAAGAATTACTGACGAAATCACCTAAGCTACCAGTTGGTGTAAGTATTGGTGTGCCTGAATCACCGGTAGCTTTAAAGCCTTCATTATAATCAAGTCCGACTAAACTATTAGCGCCTGAAGCCGCGCCGCTCGCGATTGATGTCAAAGAGACATAAACCTTTAGAGTAGCATCGGCATTAGCAGGAACATACATAGTTAAACCGGTGAAAGTCGCCGTAGCATCAGCTTCGGCTCCGGTAATAAACATACCGGCTGGGCTGGTAACAGTAGTTCCGGCTTTATCGGTGTAAACTAAATTTACCGCTGAAGTTGAAGTAGCAAAGTTATTGCTAACTTTTAATTTCAACTCACTGACAGTAAAGCCTTCGTTGGCCGCGCTGAATTGATATTCAGCCACATAGTTACTGGTTGAACCGGCTAATATAATAGCCCTATCAGGCATACTGCCGTTAGCAACAGTTAAAGTACCAGAACTGGCTATAGTCATAGTCTGTAGCTGTTGATCAGCTGCTACTGAAGCAACTGAACCTCCGGTAACCGCTCCGCTGCCGCTGGCATTAATTATAGCAGTTAAAGCTCCGGCGTCTGCAGCCGATTTTACATTGGCATAAAGTTCAATTGATTTTGAACCATTAGCGGCTAAGGCAATATTCGGCGACAAAGAATAAATATTTGAGGTGCCAGGAACATTCTTGGCCGTGCCAATAATTACGCCCGCAGTATCCTTCAAATACATATTAGTTATACTGGCATTATTAGTGCCTCCTACAAAAGTTACGGTGATGGAAGACACACTAACACCTTCAGCTGAACCCGCGCTAATTACAAAAGCACCTAATTTAACATCATTAGTGCCCGCGACTATCGTCTGGTTGCCATAGCCTGAATATTTAGAAACAAGCATACCGGCAGCCGACATAGTTAAAACGGCGGCAGTACCAGGGATAGGACCGATTCCGGCCTGATAAGTTAGAGAACTTACTCTCTGAATATCAGAAGCTCCGGAAGTTATAGAAACTTGCACGGTATTGCCGTTAGCATAACTGGTTGAAGTCGAGGTCTTAATATCAGCAACAACTTTTACTTTAGCAGTAGTACCAGCTTTAACAATAAAGGATGAACCAAAACCCCAGTTAGTAATGCCAGCTCCTTCGGTCAAATCTTTAGTAGAACCGACCTGAGCGCCGTCAACATAGACCTTGCCATTATCTAAACCACCCATTCTCGTAGAAACGGTAGTAGCGGTAATAGCTAAGTCCTTTACTTTCATATCTTCTCCGGCAGCTCTAAAATCCCATTCACCAACGATAACACTGGTGCCATCAACGGTAATATTACCAGTTGGAGCAGCTGCTGAACGACTAATAGATAAAGAGCCTAGGGTAATAACTGCAATATTTAAAGTATTAGCGGATATGCTTGAAGCTGGAGTATTAAATGTACCGGAAGAAGTCATTCTTTGGGCATTACTCGCTCCAGTATTTAATGAAATTTTAACTGTTTCATTACCAACATAACTAGTAGAGGTAGTGGTTTTTATATCACCAACAATTTTTACTTTAACCGTAGTACCTGCTTCAACAATAAAAGTTGAACCAAAAGTAAAAATAGTCGATGTCGCTTCGTCTAAATTTTTAGTGGAACCAATCTGAACATCATCAATATAGACCTTACCATTAAGGATGCCGCCATTGGCGCCGCCGGTAATATCAGCTTGAACATTTAAATTATTTATTTTTATATCTTCATCAGAAGCTGTAAAGTCAAAAATACCTAAAGTAACATCAGCAGAGTCAACTGAAACATCAGTAGTCGGAGAAGTGGCCGCCTTAGTTATAGCCAAAGAACCTAAAGGCCACACATTAGAAATTTCATCGTTATTTTGAAATCCTTGATAATTACAACTGCTATTTAGATAAACCGCATAGGCTTTGGTTTCTCTAAAATCATTTAATTGGTTAGCATCAGCCCAAGTTTTTTGCGACCAGGCATCACCAACTTTAACTGAATATTTATCGGCTTGATCGGCGGTAAAATCCAAGACGCTAACCGAACAACCAGACAAACTTGCTAATATGCTGGTAATGTTGTTATTATCAGAACTATTTGAGTCTTTTTGCTTTAATGCATAGGTTGGGTTAGCAACTCCTATAACATTCCAACCTTGGCTTAATTGCCTATTAAAAAGTCTTTCGTCCGGTTCGACACTTTCCTTATAATTCAAAGTCAAAGTTTGCTCAGCACCGGTTTTGTTATTTATAAAATAGCCATACAAAGGGGTAAATTCTGTTTGGCTAATCTCTTGCATAGTTGACCAGCCGGAAGCATTACTCGAATTTAAAACATAAATATCAAAATTAGCCGAAGTAGTCGCCACGGAAAACTGAGAATTTAAAACCAAGCGTGGCGTTGAAACAATATTCCAGCCGGGATTGAGAGCAATGTTATGGTAAAAAACCGGGCTATCGGCTGCTAAAGAATTATTAGTTTTTAACAAAAACAGGGAGATAACAAATGCTAAAATTGAAATGCATCTGATAATTTTTTTAAAATTGATATTC
>JBAXOH010000031.1:0-7369 GCA_037133335.1 bacterium | reverse complement strand
CCGGTAATGGTTCAGTAGCCTCGGCCGCTCTTTCTGTTACTGTTGATGTATCCGCTGCCTCTATCCCAACCGGACTTGATCTTGATGTTGCTGACGACTCCGGTATTTCAAGCTCTGACAACATTACCAGTCAAACAACTTTATTAACTATTTCAGGTACAGCAGACGCAAATAGCCAAGTGGAACTTTTTGACGGTGTTACCTCGATGGGTGTTGTTACTGCTGGTGGTGGTGGAGCATGGACAACCGACATTTCTCTTGCAGAAGGTGTTCACTCTCTTACCGCTACCTCAACCGACGCTGCCGGTAATGGTTCAGTAGCCTCGGCCGCTCTTTCTGTTACTGTTGATGTATCCGCCCCGACATCGGTTTCTGCTGGCGGAGATGCAGGAGATCAAGGAGAACAATTCACTCAGACCGGTTCGGCCACTCATACAGGGCCGGGAGTCGTCTCCTATCTCTGGCTCAAAAAGACAGGACCCTATGGAGTTTCTTTCGGATCAGCCACTGCCGCAATTACGACAGTTTCCGCGGCTGGAGCCGGTTATTACACTATAGAATTAGGAGCGACTGATGCCGCAGGAAATACGGGTTCTAGCACCGCTTCATTCACTTGGGGCTCGGTCAATGTACCGATTGTATCTTATAGTCCTACTAGTGGAGCTACGGGCGTTGCTATAACCGCCGGAACAGCTTCTATAACTTTTTCTTCCGATATTACTTTATTAAGTGCTTCTAAAGTAACTTTGGTTGTTGACGGAGGTGCGACCGTACAAAATGACGATGCTTCGGTAAATTCTGGTGATAATAAAATATTAGATATTCCATATGTTGCTTTAGCCAATAATACTAAATATAGAATTAATATTGGCGCCGGTGCGGTAAGAGACGCGACAGGACATGTTAATGCAGCCGACCTTTCTTACTTCACGACTTCGGCTTTAGCCACCGCAATCATCACCGCTGTCGCGCCGAGTGCTATTACTACAACCGGTGCAACTATTACCTGGGCTACGGACATAACATCGACTGCCAATACGGTTGAATATGGCTTAACTTCAGCTCTTGGTACAACTAACACTACCGATATCGGAACAACTGCTCATTCAGCGGCATTAACTGGGTTAACTGCCAATCGGACCTATTATTATCGAGTTAAATCAACTGCTGGTGGTTCGGTGAGCTATTCAGATATTCTTAGCTTCACAACCTCGGCGGATACAACAAATATCGCAGTAAATAGTATTACAATGGTTAAGAGTTATGCTACGACCGACAATACTTATGCTAACGGTTGGAAATGGGCGATAAACATATCGGTTTGGAATACAGCGGAAACAAAATTCAAGCTTAGACTAACCGATTTTGCTTCGGGATCTAATACAATTGCGATTACTGATAATGTTCGAGTTGGCTTAACCAACGAAGCTACTGGTGCAACAAACACAACTATTGACGGGGCGACCGAGGCCATTGGCAATGCTTATACTGGCCAGGTAAACGCATTAACATTAGTTGATGAAGATACAAGCAAGGGAGGAATTCAGGATACAATTTATGTTTATACCAAAATTCCTACCACTGCAGCCGGCGGATCATTTACCTCTAGTTATGGTATTGAAACTGCAATAGTGCCAGAGGTTTAACTAATAATTAAAAAATAGAATAAAAAAATATGACAAAAAAATTATTAGTCATCGGAGTGCTTTTGCTTGTTGTTGGATTTGTGGTTATTGCCAATAATAGTTCTGCTTCGACGACTGAAGGAAACCTCGTAACCGGTCTGCAGACAGGATTAGAAGGAGTTACTAAAGCCGCGCCAACTCTTTCTCCTGCGGCTAGCGATTATCATGCAACTCAAACGGTAACTTTGACTGCGAGTGGCGCAACTAAAATTTGTTATACCACAGATGGTACAACAGAACCGTCTTGCGCTTCCGCGACTACTTGCACCGCGGGTACAGCCTTGGCTAGCGGCGGAACGATTTCTGTGAGTGCTGCTACAACCGTTAAAAGCGCTGGTTGTTATGCTGACGCTTCCACCGGTCCGGTAGCAACCAGCGCTTATACTTTCTCCTGCACAACTGCTTCAGTTTCTAACGGTTCGGTTGGCGCTTATTCCGGCTGCGCCATAACTTGTAATTCCGGCTATACCTTAAGCGGTAGTACCTGCGTATCTTCCGGCGGAGGCGGAGGCGGAGTCACAACTCCCACTTATTGTTCCTCGGTTACTTATTCCGATTGGAGCGCAACCTGCACCAGCGGTCTGCAATATCGCGATCTTTTAACTCAAACCCCTAACGGCTGTACTTTAACTGCGGCGCAAACCGCAGATCGCCAGAAAACTTGCTCAACCGTTACTTATTGTTCGGCCGTGACTTACTCCGGCTGGGGCGCTTGCGCCAATAATTTGCAATATCGCGATCTTTTAACCCAAACCCCTAACGGCTGTACTTTAACCTCGGCACAAACCGCCGATCGTCAGAAAACTTGCTCAACGGCTCCGACTACTCCTCCGGCCGGCAATCTTTTAAACGATATTGCTTCCGAGGCCGAGATTCTCGCTACCGAAGATACTAATCAGCTCCTTAATCATTTAGGCAATGGAGCTAATAATGCCCTTGAGCAGGCGAGTTTAATTAAATATAAACTGATTTTAGGCTTGGATAAAAATATCAGCGCCGAAGAGAAAATGACCATTAATGATTTTATAGTTTACGGCACGCGTTCAACTCAGCGCCTGGGCGCCGGGGAAAGAGCCGCGGTCATTAATTCTTATTATCAGGCTTATGGCAGATTGCCTAATTCCGAAGCTGAATGGTCTGATGTTATAAAAATCGCTAACGGCAGATGGCCGAGCGAGAGAAGCGCTAAGGCCGAGGCTCAAGCGAAACTGGAATTCATAAAAGTCTACCGCCGCAACGCGGTTATGACTAATAATATTGACGAGAACGCGATTATGATTATTTCTTACGGCTTATTACCGCTCCAGCGCAATTTAAACAGCGAAAGAATAGCTATTAAGACTTTTGAATCAGTCTATCGCCATCCGCCGATTAACGCTTTAGCCTGGAATATCGTTCGCGCTATCGCTTACTCCGGAGCGAAAAGATAAAAAATAAAATCCCCCTAGCCCCCTTCCCGCCCGAACGACCGTTCAGTCGGGCGGGTATTAAAGGGGGTATACAAAAAACACCCCTTTTAAAATAGGGGTGTTTTTTTATTTACAAAAACAATTTAAAATGCTATTTTTAAAATAATATGAATAAAAAAATCATGAAAAATAATAGCCAAGTTGTCGTGTATCAGGCTAAAAACGGCGCCATAGAACTAAAAAAGGATGCTTCTAAGGATACGATATGGGCGACTCAAGCGCAAATAGCCGATATTTTTGAAGCTGAAAGATCAGTAGTTACCAAACATATACGTAATATTTTTAAAGAAAAGGAACTGGAGGTTAATTCAGTATGTGCAAAAATTGCACATACTGCCCTTGATGGAAAAACATACCAAGTCTCAGTCTATGATTTAGACGTTATTTTATCAGTAGGTTATAGGGTTAGCGGCAAAAAGGCGATTTATTTTCGTCAATGGGCCACTAAAACTTTACGCGGGCACATCGTTAAAGGTTACACGATAAATCCATCAAGAATCAAGCAAAATTACGAAGAATTTTTATTATCCGTTGATAAAGTTAAAGCGCTTTGACCGCGCTTACTCTTCTTATCGCTGAAAGCAATCCTAAAGAAAAAGATAAAATGACCGGCCTAGTAGTCCAACTATTAAAAAAATAATGAGCGTTTTAAAAGCTATATGACTAAAAAAATCATGAAAAAAATATCAGACAATAAAAAACCGAAAATTGCCATCTACCAGGCCCTTGGCGATGAGCAAAAAATACGCGTCAGAATTGAAGACGAGAATGTTTGGTTGACGCAAAAATTGATTGCCGAACTTTTTGATGTGAGCGTTCCCACGGTTAATGAACACCTAAAAAGTATAATTGAAAGCGGTGAATTGGATGAAAATTCAGTTATTAGGAATCTCCGAATAACTGCCAATGACAGTAAAACCTACGATACAAAACATTATAATCTTGATGTAATATTAGCGGTCGGCTATCGCGTGCGGTCAGATCGGGGGATGCAGTTTCGTAAATGGGCGACAGAAAGACTGAGAGAATATCTGATAAAGGGTTTCACTTTGGATGACGAGCGGCTCAAGCAGGGCGGCGGCCGGGCGCGCTACTTTCAGGAATTGCTGCAGCGAGTGCGGGATATTCGGAGTAGCGAGCGGATGTTTTATCAAAAAGTGACTGATATTTACGCGACGAGCATTGATTATAAAATTGATATTGAGCTGACGCAAAGATTCTTCGCTATGGTGCAAAATAAAATGCACTATGCCGTTCATGGGCATACCGCGGCCGAAATCATCGCCCGGCGCGCTGATAGCAAAAAGCCGCTAATGGGGCTTACAAGCTTTAAAAGCGATTATATCACTGCTGACGACATTGCTATTGCAAAAAACTATTTAACCGAACCAGAAATAAATCAGCTGAATCTAATTGTCTCGCTTTATATTGATTTCGCGGAATTGCAAGCCTCGGGCGGCCGTTTGATGAAAATGCAGGATTGGATTAAGAAGCTTGATGAATTTTTAATTATTTCTGAAAAAAAATTATTGCCTTCGACCGGAAAAGTAAGCGCGAAGCAGGCGGGAAAGAAGGCCTTGGCAGAATATGAAAAATTTAGAAAAATACAAGATAAAAATTATATTTCCGACTTTGACCGCGAGATAAAAAAACTTTTAAAGATGGAGAAAAGGAGTTAGCGAAAAGGTAAAAAGTAAATGTAAATAAACATGATTAAAATTAAGAAAAAAATCGCCGTTGCTATGTCCCCGTACAAATCCCTGCGGGATTCTACGGGGCAAGCCAGCAAATATAAAAAACGTATCGCGATAGCTATGTCTGGAGGCGTTGACTCATCCGTCGCGGCAAAATTATTAAAAGACCAAGGGCACAAAGTCGTTGGCATTTTTTTGCATTTCTGGAAAGAAGAAATGGATGGCAGCGCAGAAAATAAATGCTGTTCGGTCGAAGCCTTAGCCGATGCTCGCCGGGTAGCGGCTAAAATCGGCATACCTTTATACACTTTGAATTTCGCAAAAATATTTAAAGAAAAGGTGGTAAATAATTTTTTAAGCGAATACAAAATCGGTAAAACGCCTAATCCCTGCGTTAGGTGCAATAAATCGGTAAAACTTGGATTTTTAATCAAGCAGGCTAAAAAATTAGGCTTTGATTTTGTGGCTTCGGGCCATTACGCCCGCTTAAAGCAAAAAGATAAAAAAATCAGCCTAAGCGCGGCTAAAGATAAAAATAAAGATCAGTCGTATTTTTTATATACTTTTAACCAAGCCGAGTTAAAGCATTTGCTATTTCCTTTGGGCGATTATACTAAACCGCAGGTCAGGAGCTTAGCGAAAAAATTTAAATTGCCGGTCGCCGAAAAACCGGAAAGCCAGGAAATCTGCTTTATTCCCGGGAAAAGCCATAATGACTTTTTAAAAAGACATTTAAAATTAAGACCGGGTCCGATCATAGTAGCCCCCTTTATTAAAGGGGGTAAGGGGGATTTAACGGGCGGGATTATCGGCTCGCACCAAGGCCTGCCGCTTTATACTATCGGGCAAAGAAAGGGGATAGCTATCGGCGGCACGGGTCCATATTACGCGGCCAAAATGGATTATAAAAAAAATATTTTGTATGTCGCAGGTAATAGTAATAGTAAAATTTTATATAACAATAAATTAATCGCTAAAAATGTAAATTGGCTTACCGGAGTTGAACCGCGCTTACCGTTAAAATGCCAAGCGGTTATACGCTATCGGCATAAACCGGTAAAATGCGTAGTAATTAAATTATTAAAAAATAAATACCAAGTTAAATTTAATCAAACACAACGAGCCATAACGCCCGGTCAAAGCGTAGTGTTTTATTCCGGGCAAGAAATTTTAGGCGGGGGAATAATAAGCTAATATTTTTTATACAATTTTATATTTGACATAACAAAAAATTGATGTTAATAATATAAAAAATATTTCTAGTTCTTTACAACATTCTAATGGAGGAGGTAAAATGGGAAAAATTATTATGATTGTGGATGATGATGAGTTGGGTCGCGAGCTTTTAATTATTCATTTAAAACGTTATTTTAATTTATTATCAAGCTCAGAAAAGATTATGCCGGAAATAGTTCAGGCAGGTGACGGCGAGCAGGCTTGGAATCTTTTAACCCAAGGAATTAGGCCGAACTTTATGATTATTGACTATCAAATGCCAAAAATGGATGGCATTAAGTTGATAGACAAAATTCAAGCCGAAATGCAACTTAATTCGGAGATCGTAATGCTCAGCGGTTTTTTTCCGGCTGAAAATGAAGCTAAACAGCGAGGTTGCCATTTTGCTTTAAAAAAGATGGAGGAAATTGAAAAAATATTTAAACTGGCAACAGAAAAAGGACTTTTTGTCGTTCAGTCTGAATAACTATCAAAAGCGCTTGAAAATTCAAGCGCTTTTTTCTTTTATTTGCTAAAATTCAGCTAATTTTATATAATTATAGTGTTTTCTGTCATCATGGAGCGAAATGAAGTGGAACCCCGCCTGCCGGACGGGCAGGGATAGGATCTCGACGAGATTCTATCGGTCGCTATAGCTCCCCCCAGAATGACAATTCAACATATGACTTCAAGAGAACTAAGACAAAAATATTTAGACTTTTTTAAGGAACATGGCCATGCCATAATTTCCAGCGCTTCTTTAATTCCGGAAAATGACCCCACGGTTTTATTCACTACCGCAGGTATGCATCCGCTCGTGCCTTATTTAATGGGCGAAAAACATCCGGCCGGCGTTAAGCTGGCTGACGCGCAAAAATCCATTAGAACCTCGGATATTGATGAAGTCGGTGACGCTACTCATCATACTTTTTTTGAAATGCTTGGTAATTGGTCGCTGGGCGGCCCGTCCGAATCGGCCGATTCCGGCCGGGCGGGCTACTTTAAAGAAGAAGCCATTAAAATGAGTTGGGAATTTTTAACTTCGCCCGCCTGGCTTAATCTTGATAAAAACCGGCTGGCGGTTTCGGTTTTCGCCGGAGATGCTGATGCGCCGTTTGATCGGGAAGCTTACGACATTTGGCTCGGCCTCGGCTTACCGGAGAAAAAAATCGCTAAATTGCCGAAAAAAAATAACTGGTGGGGGCCGGCCGGCTTAACCGGACCTTGCGGACCGGACACGGAAATATTTTATTGGGTGGGCGACCCTAAAAAAACTCCGAGTAGCTTTAACGACGATAATCCATTA
>JBAXOH010000030.1:0-7517 GCA_037133335.1 bacterium | reverse complement strand
CTTTAGGCACCTGCCAATAATTTAACATATACTCGGCTAACTCGCCGAATAAGGGCGCGGCCGAACTTTCCGCCCAGACAACATCGCGCGGGTGATCTATTCTAACCAGCATGACGAACTTCGGGTCATTAACCGGCGCGAAACCGACGAACGAACCAATATTAACGCCAGTCTGATAACCGCCGCCTTCTGCCGGAACTTGAGCCGTGCCGGTTTTACCGGCGACATAATAACCTTTAACACCGGCTAATTTACCATGGCCGTTTTCTACTACATTAACCATCATACCGCCAATAATAGTAGAAGCCTTTTCCGAAATTATTCTACCGACCACCTTAGGTTTAGTTTCAATTTTAGAACCATCCGGCTTAATTATTTCTTTAACAATATAAGGTTGCATCATAACGCCATTATTAGCCAAGGTTAAAAATGCCGAGGCTATTTGTATGGGTGTGGCCGCCATACCCTGGCCGAATGAAGCCGTAGCCGCGTAAAGCTCGCCTACGGGTTTTTTTATCAAATTTTTTATATCACCCTTGCTTTCGCTTTCAAGCTCAATGCCGGTTTTTTCACCAAAACCGAATTTTTTTACATATTCGGAAAATAAATTAGGACCGATTGATCTCATGGCGAAAATAGCGCCCGTGTTTAAAGATTTTTCTAAAACCTCGGTCATACTCTGCATGCCGTTAGCTTTTTTATCGGAATTTTGTATTTTATATTTAGAAATTATAACTTGCCCGGTATCATTATAAGTAGTTTGCGGGGTTACTTTTTCTTGGTCTAAAGCCATGGCCATGGTGATAACTTTAAAAATTGAACCTGGCTCATATTGGGAAAAAATTGCCGGATTTGTAAAATCCTTAATATTTTTAGCTTCTTGAAAATTATTGCCGTCATAATCAGGATTTGAGCACATGGCTAAAACCGCTCCGGTTTTAGGCTCTAAAATTATAACGCTGCCGCCGTCAGCACCATGCTTCGTAACCGCTTCGTTTAATTTTTGGCAAGCCATAAACTGGATGGATCGGTTAATGGTTAAAATTAAATCACTGCCGTCATCAGCCTTATTATATTCCCGGTCATTAATAATTATGGGATAGCCCTTGGCGTCGCGCTCAATTTTAATTGAACCGGGCGACCCGGCAAGCTCTTGATCAAAAAATTCTTCCAAACCGTATCTGCCCTGCTGCTTATCACCCACATAACCGACAAAACCCAAAATATTAGATCCGATATTATTTTCGGGGTAAAAACGAAATGAGCTTTCGGAAAAACCTATGCCGTCTATCTTTAATTCTTTTTTTTCTCCTTGGTTTATAATCATCGTATTGCCGTCAACTTCTAAATCTGCCAGTTTTATATTATTGGTCGGTTGGCCTATCCCGCCGGCAGACGAGCTGACGGCCAAATAAAAATTTTTTAAAACTGCTTCGTCAACTTTTTGTTCAAGCGGCTCGTAAATATCGCCGGGTTTGTTAAGTTTTTTTAAATACGCCTCAATAATGCCTTTTTTTCTTAAATTAATTTCCGCTTCCCGCCTGACTTGCCTTATATCTAAAAATGATTTATCGTTTTGCATGGCCTTATGCCGAGTGATTATTTCCGCCTCTTTTATTTTATGAACTTCATCTTTTATGTCGCCCAAGGCTTTAAGCTGAGCGCTCAAATTGTCAGCATCTTCTTTTTTAAATATCTCTTCAACTTCTTTCTCGACTTTTTCTTTTTTAAAAACTATATAAAGCTGCTCGCTGATTTTGTCCGCTTCTTTTATATCTTTTGGCACGGCGAAAAGCAAAGCAAAATTTTTATTGGTAGCAATAGGATAGAGTTGATTATCAGCGCTCTTAACATCGTTTTGAATAAAAATCCGCCCGCGGACCGGATTGATAAGATTATAAATTTGATGCTGATCAGAAGCTAAGTTAGAATATAAATCATAATTTAAAACCTGCAAGCTAATTAACCTATAAACAATAACCCCGGCTAATAAAAAAATAATCGCGATTATTAAATTAATGCGACTATTATTTATTTTTTCATTATTACTTTGTCTTTTTTTCCAAAACGACATAAATTATTTTTTTGCCACCACGCCGGCTCCAACGGTTATATAACTTATTTCTCCAGCCGCCACCATCTTTAAATCGCTGACTTTTTCTTTGATATTTAAGTAAGAACTTGAAGTCAAGGCATTAAGCTCAAGCTTATTATTAGCTTCAACTAATTTGTTTTTTTGCCCCTTTAAATCGCTTAAAACGAACCCTTTAACAGTTAAATCATTAGTTCCGGCAATAAAATAAACTCCTAGGATAATTATAGCGAACAGCAGGGCTTTATTTATATTTTTCAAATTAAGTATGTTTTTTTTGATAAAAAAATTTTGGCTGTTGGTTTTTCCCATATGTATTTTTATTTTTTATTTTTTATTAATTACTATTTGATCGGGTTAATTTTTTCTATCGCCCTGAGTTTAGCGCTTCTCGATCTCGGATTTTTTAAGACCTCCTCCTCAGTCGGCCTTAAAATCGGATAGGTTAATATTTTCAAACTGGCTTTATGACCGCACTGGCAGATTGGCATGGCCGGCGGACAAAGACAATCTTTTGACTCTTGCTTAAAATATTGTTTAACGATCCTATCTTCTAAACTATGATAAGAAATAACTACTAATTTTCCGCCCGGTTTTAATAAACTCACTGCTTGAGGTAAAACTGCTTGTAAATTTTCTAATTCTTGATTAACGGCGATACGCAAAGCTTGAAAAATTTTAGTGGCCGGATGTATTTTGGCTTGCTGGAATCTTCGCGGTATAATCCGAACAATAATTTCAACTAACTTACCCGTAGTAACGATTCTACTTAATTGCCGCTCGCTAACTATGGCTAAAGCGATTTTATAAGCAAACTTTTCTTCGCCATAATCTTTAAATATTTTAGCTAAATCTTCGGCGCTCCAACTATTAATAATATTTTCAGCCGTTTCCCCTATTTGCTCACCAAAGTTCATGCCTAGCGGCGCGAGAGGTATGTTAAAAGAAAATCCTCTATGCCTGTCTTCGAGTTGAGCTGATGATAACCCCAAATCAAGTACAACGCCGTCAAACTTGGTGTCCGCCGTAAAATATTTTTCAATGATAATTTGTAAATTTTTAAAATTTTCATGAGCTAAAATTATGTTTTCCCCCATCCGGGGATAAATATTTTTTAATTCTGTTTTAAACTTTAATTTGGCATTAGCAATAGCTGAACCGTCTAAATCAATAGCTAAAATTTTTCCCTCTTCGCCAATTTTTTCTAAAATCGCTTTACTATATCCGCCTCCGCCTAAAGTGCAATCTACAAATTTTTGTCCCGGCTTAGGGTTAAGCATCTCTATTACCTCCTCTAGCATAACCGGTATATGTTTATATTCCATCTGGATTGTGAGTTACGAGTTATAAATTGTAAAATTCTATAAAACTAAAGCTCTTTGCCTCTGCTCTAATACTTGTTTTAATATTCCGCTATCAACTAAGGGCGCTTTTATAATTCTGACCCTTACGGTTTGGGCTTGCTTATTCGAATTTCGGCAAACGATTGATCTTGGCATGTTTTTATTTTTATATTTACCCCGCCAGATAGGCTTTGCCTTTCGCGGGGATTTAACAGGGTAAATTTTTATACTCCAAGTCCGCCTAAAGCTTCCGCTATATCAGCGCTCTTTTTCTCTGTTCCTTTTTTATATTTATTCCAAGCGGTTTCATCCCAGATTTCTAATCTGTTATATAAGCCGGCAATAATAATATTCTTTTTTAGACCAGCAAATTTTCTTAAATACTCCGGTAGCATAATGCGCCCCTGATTATCAAAATCAACCTCCATGGCGCCAGCTAGCATTGAACGAGAAAAAGCGCGGGTGTTAGCCGGGCCAATCGGCAATTTAGAAAGTTTAACGGCTAGCTCCTGCCATTCTTTTTTAGTATACAAAAAAAGACAGCCATCCAATCCTTTAGTGACTACGGCTCCGCCTTTTAGCATGGCGCGAAATTTTGCCGGCACGGCTACTCTGCCTTTATCGTCTAGATTGTGGCTATATTCTCCGATGAACATACAAATAAAGAGTTTAAAGATTACACTAAGGCTAACGAGAAGTCTGACCAGCGGTTTAACGCTCTTCAGACCCCTTCTTTGCCTTAATTAAAAGTTGTTTCGTTAATAGGCACGAAACGAGCCTTTTTGCCGACGTTATTATCTTGGCCGGCTTGTCTCGCCTTGGCTTTAGCCGTAGCGGACTTATTTTTATTTTTGTTTTAAAAAACTTAAAGATAGCTATCAGACCATTTCACCATAATTCCCCACCATTCACCATAATACTATAATTATATACCACAAAATACCATTTGTCAATGATAAACCGCCACTAAAATTATAACTAATATTAAATTAAAAACAACAAAAAATATCTGCCGATTTATCGGCAGATATTTTATCTAAAATATTATACAATTTTTTTATCTAGTTATCAACATGTTTATCCACAAAGTACCTTTATTATTAAGATCTCTTCTTGGTAATTTCCGGCTCTCTGTCATATAAAGGCTCGACTACGGAAAACTTTTTATTTTTAACTTCTGACTTCTGATCTCCTGCCCCGGCTACCGAGATACCAAGGGCATACGCCAACGCGTTAGCCGTAACCACGCCGATACGCAAAGAAGTAAACGAACCTCCCCTATTTTCAATTTCTACGCCCTTTAAATTACTTAATTTTAATTTATTAACTTTAAATAATTTTTCTATAGCCGGTAGAAGTTTTTCGGCCTGAGTGCGATAGGACTTAAACTTTTTAACGGCGATAAGCTTATTTTTATTTTTTACGGCAATTTCAATTAAATTATTTTTAGTAGTGTTGATGTATAAAATCATAAATAAATATTTACCATCATTTTATCATGTAATAAAAACACCGTCCATTAAAGACGGCGTTTTAAAAAACTGACAATTTATAAAATAGCAAAGATTGTCTGGTAATTAAACTTAGAGTCGTTACCGGTAGCCTGGATTAATACCTGATGGCTATCTTGATAAGGTACGGTTAGGTCGGTTGAGGCATAGCCCTGGTTATCAACTTTTACGGAATAACTATTTTTACCGAAAATAACGGCGACGATTTCATTCGGCCAAAAACCATAAAGTTTTATATTTACTGTTTGGCCGGAACTTGCACGGATAACTGAAGCCGTAATCTTCAACTCTTGAGTAATACTATCGGAATATAATTTTTTATATTTATATTGCGATAAAACTTTTAAATTTTTATCTAACAATAAAATTGACGACTTATTAAAACTTATAACAATTTCTCGCGCTCCAATTTTAGCCGAAGTTATGCCAACGGCCCAAGAATTAGCCCCAAAACTTCCCTTGGAAGTATTAAAAAATTTAGTTTTGCTAAAATTTTTATCTAGAGCGGTTATACCATGGCCGTTAACATAATAAATATTGCTATCGAGTAAGACGGTAGCGCCGTAACTGAAAATTTCTGTTTTAGGCACCGGATTAAAATATAATTTTTTTTCTTGGTTAATTATATTTATTTTTACTAATCCCCTGTCCGAAGGGAAATAAGCGCCGCCCGAATCATCAAAATACGGCGAACGATTTATTTTATCTTTATTTTCTAAATCTACTTCAGCCAATTTATTGCCGCTGGCTATATCAAAAACCAATCCCTTGGTTTCGGTAATAACATACAAGCGGTTATTATCGGCTGCTAAGCCGTAACTTTTATCGAAAGTGTAAATTTTATAAAAAAATAAACTGTCTTTTAAAAAACTTCTAACGCCATTCGAGCCGCCGCCGAATATATAATCTTTATTTCCCGCTAAAGCGTTAATCGAACCGATCTTAAATTGACCGCGCTTAAAAGTATATAAGTCTCTTTTGAATTCAATTTTAGGCGCTTTAGGATCGCTAATATCGTAACGATATAAGTATTGTCCGGTAGCTACGACTAAAAAATATTTATTCAAATATTCCCCGGCGTACAAATTTTCAATTTTACCCATACCATGAACTTCGCTTACTTGCACCAATGCATTGTCCGCTTTAATTTCTATAATCTCCGCGAATTCCTTATTGCTAACAATTAAATAGTTATTGCTATTAATAGTAATAACTTGGCCCGACCGATATTCTTTGTCCGCTTCGGCTAGAGCATTTTTATTTGCTATAAAGCAACCTAGGGCAAAAATTAAGGTTAATAAGGCTGTAAAAACTAGTTTTTTTGATTTGGTCATAAAATATTTAATTAATTAATAATATTAGCAGTATACGGCAAAAAAGTCAAGAGCGGCCGATTTTTATAAAACTAGCTAATATTAAAATAATTTAAAAGAAAAAGGCGCTATAGAAACATAGCGCCTTGAAAATCAATCTCGGACATACACCCCGAAATCACTGACATCCAGGGTATTGTCATGAGGAGTGATATAGCTTTGATCATTGCCGCCGCGAAAAATTTCTACGCCAACAGTATCAAATTTCAGCTCAGGAACTTTTCTAAATTCCAGTTTGTCAAGCGATAGCACGAGTTCGCCGTCATACCAGACTTTATGTCTGCCGTCCTTCTTGCCGGGTGTATTCATACGCACGTAAAACACAATTTCATGTTTAACGCCCTTGGTTAAAATTACCGACTTGCCGTCATGCTTCCAGCTAAATTTATCGCCATAGACTGGATTGCCGCCATAGCTAGAGCCGTCATCATTATTACCTTTTTGATTTAGATGGTAAATATATGACTTGGCCTGGCAATTTTGCAATACCGCTCTAACCGTTGGACCAATTTTAACGCCGTCGGGAATAACAGCTCCGCTGGAAAATTTCCAACCACTGTAAATCCCGGGTGGAATTTTTATCTCCTTACCGCATTCAAATTCTAAGGGTAAATAAATAGAAACTCCGAAATAAATTTCTTCATGACCACCAATATCGCTGTATATCTGCGCTCCGGTTTCGGTTGGTGAAAATTTTCCCTTAGGCAAAAAAACCTTTAAGACATTACCGTCAAATTGCTTGTTTTCTGCCACAATCGCGCGGTTATGAATAATACCTTTAAAATCTATGGCTTCATCACCATTTTTTAACCGAGGATTCCAATCCTCGGCCATCTTTTCCAGCGTGTACCAATCGCCGACTCTGTGGTTATTAAAATTCATTGCCTTTATTTGCTTGGCTTCGGGCGGAATTATTACCGCCGTTGTAGCACAAGATATGACCAATAAAGACAAACTCAGAACCGCCATTGCTACCCCAAAAAAATTCATCTTTCTCATGATATTACAATCTCCTCTCAGATTTTTTTATTTTATTATTATATTGTAAGGTGCAACATTTTTAATATAAAAATTTACCATATTTATAATAAACTGTCAAGTAAAAAAGGTAAAATTTATTAGCTAATATTAAGCAAAATATAATACCAATATTAACATTGACAAAAATACTTGGTTATGCTAAAGTATTATGTTAACG
>JBAXOH010000029.1:0-7691 GCA_037133335.1 bacterium | reverse complement strand
AAATATGGCCTAAATAATATTGGTAAAAATAAAAAAGTTATGGTTGAATTTTCCAACGCCAATACTCATAAAGAATATCATGTTGGACATTTACGAAATATTTGTTATGGCGACGCAGTGACTAAAATTATAATCGCTAACGGCTATAAGGCGATGACGGTTTCTTATATTAATGATTTTGGTATTCATGCGGCAAAAACTTTATGGGCTTTTAGTAAATTTTACAAAAAAGAAAAATTGTTTTTAAATAAAGGTTATTTTTTAGGCAAGGTTTACGTTCGGGCTTGTCAGGAACTTGAAAATAATGAAACTGCAAAAGCTGAGGTGGTAGAAATTATGAAAAAGATTGAAAATCGTAGCGGAACGGATTACAAGGCCTGGCAAAAAACCAGAAAATGGAGTATCGACGGTTTTAATAAAATTTATAAAGAATTGGATGTTAAATTTGAACATATTTTTTATGAAAGCGAAACCATAGATAAGGGTTTAGATGTGGTGGCTAAACTTTATAATAAACATTTTTTTGTTAAAAGCCAGGGTGCAATTATCGCCGATTTAAATAAATATGATTTAGGTGTACTCGTTATCTTAAGAAGCGACGGCACGGCTCTATACCCGGTGGCCGACTTATCCTTAGCTGAGGAAAAATTTAAAAAATATAAAATTGATAAGTCAATTTATGTCGTAGATATAAGGCAGAGTTTATATTTTAAGCAATTATTTAAAATTATGGAGCTGCTAGGCCATAAGAAAGAAATGCTGCATTTAGGCTATGAATTCGTTAAATTGCCCGAAGGTATGATGTCGTCACGAACCGGTAACGTTATAACCTACGAAGATTTGCGCGCCAGAAGCTTTAAAAAAGCCATAAGCGAAACCAAGAAGCGCCATAAAAAATGGGGTGAGAAAAAAATTATCGAAGTAGTGAATAAATTAGTTAATGGCGCTTTAAAGTTTGAGATGCTTAAAGTTGGAGCTGATAAAGTTATTACTTTTGATATTGATCAGGCTTTGCGTTTTGACGGTTATACGGCGGCATATTTACAATATACTAGCGCTAGAATACAGAGTATATTAAGAAAAGTTAAGGGGAAAAATATCAAAAAAATTAATTATAAAAATTTAGCTGAACCCAAGGAAATAGAATTAATAAATAAATTAGCTAAGTATCCCGAGACAGTAATAATAGCCGGTAAAAATTATGATCCTAGCGAGTTGGCTAAATATTTATTTGAATTAGCGCAATATTTTAATGATTATTATCATGCCATCACGGTTCTAAAAGCCAAAGATGAAATTAAACAGGCCAGATTGGTGTTAATTACGGCGGTAGAGCAGACTTTAAAAAATGGTTTAGGTTTATTAGGCATAGAAACAATGGAGGAGATGTAAATTTTTTTGGCGCTCATAGAATGCAATAATAATTTTTTTATAATTTTAAATACAGTTTTTTATGATTGGAAAAATAATTGAAGTACTTACGGTTTTTACAGTTAATACTATTTCTTCTTGGGGTTATTTCGGAGTGGGCGCACTCATGGCGATTGAAAGCGCTTGCATACCCTTGCCCTCGGAAATAATAATGCCTTTCGCCGGTTTTTTGGTGGCTCAAGGTAAGTTTACTTTATTTGGTGTAGCTTTAGCCGGTGCTCTAGGCTGCGTCGCCGGTTCGGTTGTAGCTTATTTAGTTGGAATTTTAGGTGGACGAGTTTTTATAGAAAAATATGGTAAATACATTTTAATTTCTCGTCATGATTTAGAAATTGCCGATAATTTTTTTAACAAATACGGTTCGGGAGCGATTTTTTTTTCGCGCCTTATGCCGATAGTGCGTACTTTTATATCTTTACCGGCCGGTATCGCCAGAATGAATTTTAGTAAATTTGTAATTTATAGTTTTTTAGGTTCTTTACCTTGGTGCTACGGCTTAGCTTATATTGGAAAAAAATTAGGTGATAATTGGAATACGCTCGGAGTTTATTTTCATAGGTTTGATTTTGTGATCGGAATAATAATTATAGCCGGAGTGGCTTGGTATATTAGGAGACATTTTAAAAACAGTTAAAATAAGGTGCAGTTTTAATAATTATTTTATGGATTTAAATTTAGAATTACTTTCTATTCAAAATCCTTGGTGGCGAGGTGAAAATTTAAAGTTCGATCCGGTAATCGAGCTGTATAATCGCCAAATCTTAAAATGGCGGCCTGCGTTTTTAGATAAAATTAATTTATATCAAGATAATATATATTGCCTTTATGGTTCTAAGGGCGTTGGTAAAACTACATCACTCAAGTTGGTTGTTAAAAAGTTAATTGACGAAGATCGAGTTAACCCGAATAACATATTTTTTTATTCTTGCCATAATCTTGATAGCTACGAGCAGCTTAATGAAATGATTAAGCTGTTTTTAAATTTAAAGGCGACCGATAAAACCCGGCGTTATATTTTTATTGACGAGATTGCCATGGTAAAAAATTGGCATAAGGGTATGGATTATTTAATCAGAGCTGCTAAGTTAGTTGGGGTAACGGCTATTTTGTCGGCTTCGTCTGTCGATGATAATAAAATTAAATCTAATAGTAATATTAAGAATATAGTTATTAATAGTTTAGCTTTTGGTGAATTTACTAATTTAATTAATCCCGAACTTTTTAAAAATTTAACTTTGGAAAATTATTCTAAGCGTCGAGATAAATTCGAATATTATTTAGATATTTATCTTTTAACCGGCGGTTTTATTTCCGCCATTAACGATTATAAAGAGAATGGCGCTATCAGGCAAGATATTTATAGTAATTTTTTACATTGGTTTTTGGCTTATGTGGCGAGATCGAATAGAGATATAATTTTAACCAGGCAAATTATAGAAAAGTTGATTTTAAATTTAGGCTCGTCCTTAGGTTATAAAACTTTAACTCATAAAACCAAGGCTAAGACCCATTTAACCGCGGCTGAATATTTAAATATTTTGGAGTCAATGTTCGCGGTTAAAACCGTTTACCAATCGGCCAACGGGGAACCTTCGAGCCGTAAAGCCAAAAAAGTTTATTTTAATGACCCGTTTATTTTTTGGTTATTTTATTCCTATATTCATGGTTCACTCAATTATTATAAGTTGGCTCGTGAACGCTTGCATGACGATCAGGTTTTCTCCGCCTTGGTGGAAAATGTGGTTTTAAGCCATTTAATTAAAGATGAGGCAAATAAAATTACTTATTGGCGCGACAATATTAGAAAGAAAGAAATTAATTTTTTAATTAAACGGGAAGAAAATATTACGCCGATTTTAATCAGGCATAATCAAGAAGTTAAGCAGACTGATTTTAATATTTTTAAGCTGGCCGGGTTTAAAAATGGTATAATTATCAGTCAGAACAAACTAGAAAATAAAAACGGCATTAGGATAATGCCGTTGGTATATTTTTTATTATTTTATAAAAATTTAATTTAGTATTTTTTCTAAATATTGCCCCGTATAACTTTTTTTGTTTTTAGCTACTTGGCGCGGCGTGCCGATCGCTACTATTTCACCGCCCTTATCACCGCCTTCAGGTCCAAGGTCGATTATCCAATCCACTGATTTTATAACATCTAAATTGTGCTCAATAATTAAAACAGTATTGCCCTTATCAACTAATTGATTTAGGACATGTAAAAGTTTTTTAATATCATCAAAATGCAGGCCGGTAGTCGGTTCATCCAAAATGTATAAAGTTTTTCCCGTAGCACGCCTTGATAATTCGGTAGCTAATTTTACTCTTTGTGCTTCGCCGCCGGACAGGGTAGTCGCCGATTGCCCAAGTTTAACATAGCTTAAACCGACTTGGTTTAAAGTAAAAAGCTTTTGTTCAATAGCCGGTATATTTTTGAAAAATTCCAAGCCTTCTTCAACTGTCATATTTAAAACATCGGAAATATTTTTGTCTTTATAATGAATTTCTAAAGCTTCTTTATTGTAGCGTTTACCGTGACAGACTTCGCATTCAACGTAAATATCGGGTAAAAATTGCATTTCTATTTTAACCATGCCGTCGCCGCCACAAGCTTCACAGCGTCCGCCGGAAACGTTAAAAGAAAAACGCCCGGTTTTATAACCTCTAATTTTAGCTTCTGGTAGAGAAGCAAATAAGTCTCGGATAGGCGTAAAGGCGCCGGTGTAGGTTGCCGGATTAGAGCGTGGGGTTCGTCCGATAGGCGATTGGTCAATATTGATTACCTTATCAATATTTTCCAGGCCTTGAATTTTTTCATGCCGGCCAGGCTCTTGCTTGGCGCGATAAAGTTTTTGGTTTAGAGCATTAGCTAAAATATCAGTCATCAAAGTGGATTTACCGGAACCGGAAACTCCGGTGATGGCGATAAACAGGCCTAAAGGAAATTCCACGTCAATATTTTTTAAATTATGTTCGCCGGCTTTTATGATGGTTAATTTTTTGCCATTGCCCGCGCGGTATTTAACCGGCGCCGGAATGAATTTTTTACCGCTTAAATATTGACCGGTTAAAGATTTAGCATTTTTCTTTATGGCCAGAGGCGTGCCCGCGGCTACGATTTGACCACCATGCTCGCCCGCGCCCGGGCCGATATCAATTAGCCAGTCAGCCGCCAACATAGTAGCTTCGTCATGCTCAACCACTATTACCGTATTGCCTAAATCGCGCAGTTTTTTAAGCGTGCTAATTAACTTGTTATTATCCCGCTGATGCAGGCCGATGGATGGTTCGTCTAAAATATAGATTACGCCCATTAAGGCTGAACCGATTTGCGTGGCTAATCTAATACGCTGGCCTTCTCCGCCGGATAAAGTGTTAGCCGTGCGTCCGAGCGTTAAATAATCCAAGCCGACGTTAGAGAGAAAATCTAAGCGAGCACAAATTTCTTTTAAAATCTGTCCGGATATTTTTTTATCACGTACGGAAATTATTTTTGAATTAGCCAGCTCGTTAAAGAATTTTTTTTCCTGGTCAATGGTTTTAGCCGAGATATCATAAATTGACAGACCGGTAATTTTTACGGCCAGCATTTCCGGTTTTAATCGTTTACCCAGGCAGGCCGGGCAAATTAAAATTCTCATATATTGCTCAATTTCTTTTCTAACATAATCAGATTCGGTTTGCTGAAAGCGGCGCTCTAAGTTAGGAATAACACCTTCAAATTCAGTAGTTAATTCACCGGAAAAACGTTCGCTTTGGTAATTGACATTGTAGTTTTTTTCGCCCGAGCCATAAAGCACAATTTCTAATTGTTTTTTATTTAAATCTTTAACCGGAGTATTTAAATCAAAGCCATTGGCCTGCGCCACCGTGCCTAAGATGCGCATCATCCAGCCTTGTCCGCCGGCCGTGCTATGAGCCCAGGCGCGAATGGCTCCTTGGGCGATAGTTAAATTAGAATTAATGATTAATTTTGGGTCAATTTCTAGTTTTGTGCCAAGTCCGGCGCAATCAGGGCAGGCGCCATGAGGAGAGTTAAAGGAAAAATTACGCGGTTCTAACTCTGGCAGATTAATACCGCATTTAGAGCAGGCGGAAAGTTTTGAAAAGGTAGTTTCAAGGGAAGTAATTTTAGTTTCTTTATTGGTGATGGCCGAAATTGTAACTAAGCCATTGCCTAATTCTAAGGCTTTTTCCACGCTTTCGGTTAGTCGTGCTGAATCCTCCTTGTCTTTAGTGATGGTTAAACGATCGATCACAATTTCTACGTTATGTTTTTTTTGTTTGTCCACATTTAGGTCGCGAAATTCTTCCAGAGAATAAATATTATTATCATAACGCAAGCGCGAGTAACCGGCTTTGGCCACGCCGTCTAAAATTCCTTTATGTTCGCCCTTTTTATCGTTAATTAACGGCGCTAGTATCATTATATTTTTATCTATAAAATTGATGGTAATTTGGCTAATGATTTCATCGATAGATAATGGCTTTATCAGTTCGCCGCAGGTCGGGCAATGAGGTACGCCAATGCGGGCGTAGAGTAAACGCAAGTAATCATAAATTTCCGTGATTGTGCCCACGGTTGAACGCGGGTTATGAGAAGTGGATTTTTGGTCGATGGAAATTGCCGGAGATAGACCGTCAATAGAATCAACGTCGGGTTTGCTCATTTGGCCGATAAATTGTCTGGCATAAGCGGATAAAGATTCAACATAACGGCGCTGACCTTCGGCGTAAATAGTATCAAAAGCTAAAGATGATTTGCCCGAACCCGACAGGCCGGTTAAAACTACTAATTTGTCGCGCGGAATTTCCACATTGATATTTTTTAAATTATGAACTCGCGCGCCTTTTATTTTTATGAAGTTGGACATAAATTAGCAAGGATAATAGATTCAAAACAATGCAATTTATTATAGGGTAAAAAATTAATCTTGGCAAGGTAGTTAGTTGGTTTTTTTAAAAGCTTGAGGGGTTGAGTAAATTATCAAGACCCTTTGCCAGGGGAGTAAAAAAGTGATAGGGTGATAATATAATTTTTAGGCTTATTTTATGGCAAATTATTTATTTTTTTTGTTTTTTATTATCTTGATTTTTGGGTTAGCGATAGTGATTTTTTTGCTAACTAAAAGCAAAAATTATGGTGATGGGGAAAAATTGGCGGCTATGATGGAACGATTAACCCAGCTAGGCGAGCAGAATCGGGAATTAAGGCAGTCTATGGACGGTAAATTATCAGAAACACATCGTGCCAATCAGGAGCAAATCGGGCAAACTACAAAAATTATTCAAAATATCACCGGGCAATCAGCTCGTTTAATCGCCGATGTAACCGAAAAGTTGACTAAACTAGACGAAACTAATAAGCAGGTAGTTAATTTTTCAGCTCAACTTCAGAACTTGCAAGATATTTTAAAAAATCCTAAACAGCGCGGAGTTTTAGGCGAATATTTTCTTGAAGAGACTTTAAAAAATGTTTTGCCGCCAAATTCTTATCAAATGCAGTATGCTTTTAAAGACGGTACGATCGTTGATGCTGTGGTGTTTGTTAAAGAAAAAATTATTCCGGTGGATTCAAAGTTTTCTTTGGAAAATTATGAAAAGATTTTAAATTGTCGCGAGGCGGCAGAGAGAGAAAAGCTTGAAAAATTATTTAAACAAGATTTAAAACTCCGTATTGATGAAACCGCTAAATACGTTAAGCCGAGTGAAAATACTATGGATTTCGCTTTTATGTTTATTCCTTCGGAAGCCATTTATTATGATTTGTTAATTAATAAGGTTGGGGCGGTGCAGGTTAATACGCGCGATTTAATTGAATATGCTTTTAAGGAAAAACATGTAATTATTGTTTCGCCTACTTCATTTTTAGCTTATTTGCAAACCGTCTTACAAGGCTTAAGAGCTTTACAGATTGAGGATAGCGCCAAGGAAATTAGAAAACATGTGGAAATGCTCGGCCGTCATATTTTAAGCTACGATGATTTTATGAAAAAATTAGGCATTAGCATGTCTACAGCGGTTAATCACTATAATAATGCTTATAAAGAATTTAAAAAGATAGATAAAGACGTGGTGAAAATCTCCGGCGGAGAAGCGAAAATTGAAGTGCTGACGATTGAGAAGCCGAGAGGGGAAGAATAAAAATTAATTAAATCATCTTAGATGATTGGATGACAATAAAGCTCCGCAGGTAATAATAAATTTTCTACTGCGGAACTCGCCTCGAGATTACTCGGGCTCAGACAGTCCTCGCA
>JBAXOH010000028.1:0-7895 GCA_037133335.1 bacterium | reverse complement strand
CGATTCTCCCTCGGCGCCGACGAATGAAATATTGGCGTGCGACGGCGTAGCATTTTTTAAATCAGTATTAATAATAATTTTAGAAACTTTCCGCTTAATCAAAACAACGAATTTATCACGTAATTTAGCGATTTTTTTATTATCTTTTATTTGATTTTTAGCTAACAGCTTAATCGCCGCACCCAAACCGACTATACCCGGGACATTAAGCGTGCCGCTTCTTAAATTTTTTTCATGATGTCCGCCTAGCTGTAGGCCGCTAATCGGCGTACCCGTTTTAACAAACAGAGCACCTACCCCTTTTGGCCCATAAATTTTATGTCCGGATAACGACAATAAATCAACTCGCAAAAATTTAATGTCGCAATTTAAAAAGTTTAAAGCCTGCACCGCGTCGGTATGAAAATATATCTTATTTTTATTATTTTGCTTCACTCTTTGCCAATTAATTTTCTCAATGACTTTACCAATTTCTCTGATTGGTTGGACACTACCTACTTCCGAGTTAACATACATAATAGAAACAAAAACCGTATTATTTTTTACCGCCTTTTTAAAAGTTTCTAAATTTACTACGCCATTTTTTTTAACCGGCAAATACGAAACTTCAACGCCCATAGCTTCAAGCTTATGGAAAGACTCTAAAACGGCCGGATGCTCGATAGCCGAAGTAATAACGTGTAATTTTTTACCCTGACTGTTTTTAAGTAAAATATTAATCACGCCAAAAATAGCCAAATTATCGGCTTCGGTCGCGCCCGAAGTAAAAATTATTTCACTCGGCTCGCAATTTAAAAATCCGGAGATATTTTTTCTCGAGTGATCAACCGCGACTGAAGCCGTTTGACCAAAACTATGAAGTGAAGAAGGATTGCCATAAGTTTGGCTAAAATACGGCAACATAGCCTTTAAAACCGCTTTATCAACCGGCGTAGTGGCGCTATGATCAAGATAAATTGATTTTTTATTTTTCATAATTTTACATTTGTACCGCTCTAACCTCTTTTACTTCTTTTACCTCTTTTTTTATTTCCGCTTGAATCCCCTGCTTGAAGGTTATGGCAGACATCGGGCAATGAGCGCAATGGCTCATTAATTCCAATTTTAAGACACCGGACTTAACATCAAAATCAACAAAATTAACATCTCCGCCGTCCATCTGAAGAGATGGGCGTATTGTTTCTAAAATATCTTTTATTTTACCAACAACTGACACCGGCGTTTTAGTTTTAGTTTTTCTTTTTACCATATATTTATATTTTAATTATTAATTCTTATTTTTATTCTCATATTTTTCTATAGCTTGACGCAAAGCTTCAACGCCTAACATAGAACAGTGCACTTTAACCGGTGGCAAACCGCCAAGATTTTTAACTATCTTATCTTTAGTTATTTTCATTGCCTCGGATAAAGTTTTACCCTTCACCATATCGGTTAAAGCCGAAGATACCGAGATAGCGGCCGCGCAACCTAAAGTTTCAAATTTTATATCTTTAATTACATTAACACCCCGCTTTCCGGCGACTGGCGAATTTTTCTTTATCTTAAGATAAATTTTCATAACATCGCCGCAAGACGGATTGCCAACCTGACCAACCGCATCTGCATCTTTAATTTTACCCTGGTTGTGAGGATTTTTAAAATGCTCAATAACTTTTTTAGAATATTGCATAAAAATTAATTTAATATATCTTTACCGCTGTCCCGATTGGCGCCCAATTATATAAAAATTCTGCCGGTCCTACTCCTAACCTTACGCAACCGTGCGAAACCGGTATGCCTAAATGATTTTCTCCTTCTTTCGTTCCGTTAGGCCACTCAGGCAATTCATGAATTCCGAAATAACCATTTTTTAAACTCATCCAATAAGGCATCCAAAGACCATATTTTGACCAAGCACGAAACGCTTTTCCATCAATTTTAAAATTTCCCTTAGGCGTTGGCATACTTGCTTTACCTGAAGAAATTTTAAATTCTCCTATTCTAACATCATCTAAAAAATAATATAATTTTTGCTCCTTGCCCGTATTTATTTCTATTTTTTTAGTTAATTTTATTTCGCCTGGTTTTAAAGGATTATAGCCGGCATTAATTTCATTACCATCTTTAAAGCCGTCGCCGTCGGTATCGGGGTTGGTTAAATCGGTATGAAAATTAAGCTCCATCCTGTCTGATAAACCATCATTATCAGTATCTACGTCTTCCAATTTAAGGTTGCCTGGATTAAGCGGAGAAAAACCATTATTTAATTCCAACCAGTCATTATAACCGTCTCCGTCGGTATCGGCTTTAAGCGGATCCGTATGATAAATATTAATTTCATCTTCGTCCGAAACGCCATCATTATCGCTGTCTAGGCTGGTTTGAGCCAACGCCGGAGAAATCAATAAAAATAAAATCAAAATAATGATAATTTTTTTCATAACAATTGATTCAACTTTATATCTTTTAAAGTTAAATTAATAGCTTGCTCAACTTTAGATAAAACGCTAGTAACTTCACAATGACATTTATTAGTGCAATAAATTTTTTCTTTTTTACCGGTGCAATGAAAAGCGTTTAATTTACCTTCTAGCGCTATAATTATATCATAAATGTTTATTTGCTTAGCACTTTTAGCTAATAAATAACCGCCCAAAGCTCCTTTCACGGCTTTTACTAAGCCGGCCTTTTTTAAATTAGCAAACAGCCTTTCCAGATATTTTAAAGAAATATTTTCTTCTTTAGCTATAATAGCCAAAGAAACGCTTTCGAGCTTACCTCGCTTGGCTAAATTTATCATGGCCCTGAGGCCATAAGTTGAGCGGGTGGAAAAAATCATACTTACCATGGTTAATACCTACTAAATTAGTTGGTATTAATATAATACCATATACCGTTTTACTGTCAAGTCTTGACATTAAAACTAACTCTTGTTATATTTAAATTGTGGTTTACGCCACATTTTTATTTATTAAATCATTATAATATGGCTCATAAGAAAGCAGGCGGCTCAACAGCTTTAGGCCGCGATTCACAAAGTCAGCGCTTAGGCGTGAAGCTTTACGATGGAGAATATGCTAAGGCCGGATCAATTATTATTCGTCAACGTGGAACTAAATATCGACCAGGCAAAAATGTTAAAGTCGGTAAAGATGATACTTTATTCGCTTTAATAGCCGGACTGGTAAAGTTTTCCACTAAAAAAATAAAAAAATATACCGGCAAGTTGGAAACTGTTAAAATCGTCAATGTTAATGTTATAGCGAAAAAATAAAATTCAAAATTTAAAGAAAGCTGGATTTATTAATCCAGCTTTCTTTTTTATAATATAATATTTTACTTTTTTAACTTCCCGCAGACTCTAATAAACTCTACGAACAGTGGATGCGGAGCTAGCGGTCGGGAAATATATTCGGGATGAAATTGCGTGCCGATAAAAAATGGATGTTTGGTAATTTCTATAGCTTCCACAATTTTTCCGTCAGGCGATGTTCCGGCCACTCTAAACCCGGCTTTTTCAAATTGTTCGCGATAATCATTATTAAATTCATACCTATGTCGATGGCGTTCTGAGATAGTCCCCTTTTTGCCGTATTTAGCATAAGCCGATGCCAAGCGCGTGCCCGGGGTAATTTTACATGGCCAACCTCCTAAACGTATAGTCCCGCCGTATTGCTTTTTAGCAAGCAATTCTTTTTGACCAGGCATAATATGAATAACCGGATACGCGGTTTTAGCATCAACTTCTTCGCTGTTAGCGCCTTTAAGCCCTAGCACATTACGAGCAAATTCTATTACCGCCATCTGCATGCCGTAGCATAAGCCGAAATAAGGCACATTGTTTTCGCGGCAATATTTAATTGTTTTTATTTTACCCTCGGCGCCACGCGAGCCCCAGCCCTGCGGCACGATTATGCCGTCAAACTTTTTCAAAATTTTAACGCCTTGCTTTTCTACATCCTCGCAATTTAACCAATGCAAAACCGGTTTAACATTATTAGCTCCACCGGCATGCTTAATAGCTTCAATCACGGAGATATAAGAATCTGTCAGGCAAAAATCTCCGGTAGAAAAATATTTTCCTACAATACCTATATCCACTATTCTTTTGGCTGATTTAATTTTATTCACCATTTTTCGCCAATCAACCAAATCTTTCTTTCTCCCGGGCAAACCGAACTTTTTTAAAATACGCTCGCCCAAATTATCTTTTTCAAAATTGATCGGCACATCATAAATTGATTTTATGTCGGGGGCGCTGATTACATCGCTTTCTAAAATATTACAAAAAATTGCCAGCTTTTTTCGGCGCGGAGCGTCAATTGTGGCCACGGAACGAGCCACAATAAAATCGGGCTGAATCCCGGCTGAATTAAGCGCTCTAACCGCATGCTGTGTCGGCTTGGTTTTCATTTCTCCGATAATCGAAGGCACCGGTAAATAAGACACCATAATAAACAAAACATTTTCCGGCTCGCTTAAATGCATCATTCTGGCCGCTTCTAAAAAAAGCAAATTTTCGTATTCACCGACCGTGCCGCCGATTTCAATCAACATAATTTCCGCCTGGTCATTTTTAGCTGCATGTTTTATTCTTCTGATTACTTCGTTGGGTATATCAGGCACAACCTGAACGCATTTACCGCCATATTCAAGGTTGCGTTCACGTTCAATCACGGCCGAATAAACTCGGCCGGTAGTCATATAATTATCCCGGTTGATATTTCTATTTAAAAATCTTTCGTAATTACCGACATCTTGATCGGTTTCATCGCCATCTTCAGTCACAAAAACTTCGCCATGTTCTATCGGGTTCATGGTACCGGCGTCCAAATTAATATATGGATCAATTTTTATGGCGCTTACATTATAACCCTTGCCGGTTAAAATTCTACCAATAGAAGCGCAGGTGATGCCCTTACCCACACCGGACATAACACCGCCCACGATAAAAATGTATTTTACTGCCTTATCTTTCTTTTTGTTGGCCATAATAATTTATTTTTTATTCAAAATTTCCACAGCTTTATCCATCTGCGGGTCTGTATTTTTATTATAATCTTCCGAGGTTAAATCAATTTCAACGTCGGGCGTTATGCCTTGATCGTTAATATTATAACCTTTAGGCGTCAACCATTTAGCCACGGTGATTTTTATCGATGACCCGTCTTTCATTTCTTCTAAAGTTTGCACCGAGCCTTTGCCGAAAGTTTTCATACCTACAATAGTCGCCTTGCCGTAATCCTTTAAAGCTCCTGAAACGATTTCCGAAGCCGAAGCGCTACCCTGATTAACCAGCACTACGGTTGGAAAATCTTTTAGCCTGGCTCGCCCGCGATTTAAATATTCCTTCTTTTTTTCTGAACTAAATTGCTCTGTTACTATTATACCTTGATCAATCCATTCGCTGGCTACATCAATGGCCGTTTCTAAATATCCGCCCGAGTTATTCCTTAAATCAAGGATAATTCCCTTGGGATTTTTTTCAACCGCTTCCGCAACCGCCTGTTTAAATAATTCACTAGTATCATCGTTAAAATTAGTTATAGTGATGGTAAATATTTTATCACTATCACTTCTTGTCCTAACACTTTTAACTAAAATAGTCTGCCTGATTATTTTAAAATCTTTAGGCTCGTCAAAGCCGTTTCTAAAAATAGTTAAAGTAACCTCTGTTCCTTTTGGCCCCCGAATTTTACTGACTGCTTCCTCAACCGCCAAACCAGACGTTGACTCGCCGTTAATTGAATAAATTTTATCGCCAGCCTGAAGGCCTATTTTTTCCGCCGGCGTACCGATTAAAGGAGCGATAATGGTTATAATATCATCTTTTTTCCCTATTTCAGCTCCAATACCTTCAAAAGTACCGGCTAAATCATTGGAAAATTCCTTGGCTAACTTAGGTTCCATAAAAACCGTATAAGGATCCCCGGTTGACTCAACCAATCCTTTTAGTGCGCCGTAAAACATTTTTTTATCATCCAGCTTATCCTTGTCAACATATTCCTTCTTTAATATATCCCAAACTTCCCAAAATAAATTAAAATCAACATCCTGGGTTAATTTATTGGCCGGCGCCGTAACATATTTATTATAAATTTGACCGGCATAAACCGCTTCTTTTATGCTGGCCTGTTTAATAAATTCATTTTTTTGAGCTAGCATCATACCACCACCGAAAGCGATTGCCATTAAAACAAGGCCGAGCAAAATAACCCCGGAAATTTTTAAACACTTACATTTTTTAACAGCTGACAATTTCTTGAACAATTTTAAATTACCCATAAAAAATAACGATTAATTATTTACTGTTTAATATTATCACAATTTGGCTTGTTTTGACAAATTTCTGCGGGATTGAAAAAAGAGCTGATTTAAGGTATGATATAGCCATAAATATTCAAGCTATAAAATATATAAAAAAATAATTTATGTCTAATTTTATAATTAAAGGCGGTAAAAAGCTCCATGGCACGATTAAAACCAACTCGGCTAAAAATTCAGCCGTAGCCATTCTTTGCGCTTTGCCGGCAATCAAGGGAAAAACGATTTTATTAGACATGCCGCGGATTGAGGAAGTAAATAGAATAATTGAAATATTAATCTCTATCGGCTTAAAAATAACTTGGATAAATCAACATACCCTGCAAGTCATAAACGGCGGTAAAATTAATTTAAATAAAATAAATAAAGAATCATACGGAAAAACCAGATCGGCCATATTACTCATTGGCGCTTTATCTTCGATTTTTAAAAATTTTACCCTGCCGAAAATTAGCGGCTGCAAATTAGGCAAACGCACGGTAAGTCCGCACATCATCGCTTTAAATCATTTGGGCATAGAAGTAAAAAAAACCAACAATTTATTTTATATTAGCCGGGGTAAAGCTAAGGGTTCAAGTTTTACTATGTATGAATCAGGCGATACGGCTACCGAAAATGCCATTCTAGCAGCCATCATACTGCCTGGAAAAACAGAAATAAATTTAGCCTCTTCTAATTACATGGTACAAGACTTATGCTATTTTTTAGTTAAAGCCGGCGCGAAAATAAAAGGTATTGGCACGACCAAATTAGAAATTACCGGAATAAAAAAACTTAAGCCAATCACCTACTCAATCATGCCCGATCCGATAGAATCCATGGCTTTTATCGCCATCGCTGTTACTACGGCTTCGCAATTTAAAATTAAAGCCTGCCCGATAGAATTTTTAAGCTTGGAATTAGAAAAATTAAGAGTTATGGGGCAAAAAATGAAAATCAGCAACGCTTATAAATCAGCTAACGGTCGATTTAATTTGGTCGATATAGAAATAATTCCTACGAAATTAAACGCTCTGCCTGATAAAATTTATGGTCGGCCATTTCCCGGCTTAAATATTGATAATTTACCGCTATTTTTACCGATCCTGACTCAAACTCACGGACAAACCTTGGTCCATGACTGGGTTTATGAAAATCGAGCTGTTTATTATCTTGAACTAAATAAACTCGGCGCCGATATTATTCTCCACGATACTCACCGAGTAACCGTCACCGGACCGACCAAACTAAAACCAGCCGAAATTATCTGCCCTCCGGCTTTGCGGCCAGCCATAAATCTTTTAATTTGCATGCTCGGAGCTAAAGGTAAATCTGTCCTCTATAATTCATATTCAATTGACCGCGGCTATGAAAATATCTGCGAACGGTTAAATGGCCTTGGTGCAGATATAAAAAGAGTTGGCTGAGGAGTTATAAAAATATTATGACTTTAAAAGTTAGAAGAATACTAAGCTTGATATTTATTATTTTGTTCCTATCCATAACTCCGGCCATAATGTTTTATGCGGCCGGCTACAGGCTGGGAAAAAATGGTTTTTCTATCCAAAAAACAGGTATGTTTATTATTGACTCTAAGCCCGAGGGAGCAG
>JBAXOH010000027.1:0-7947 GCA_037133335.1 bacterium | reverse complement strand
ATCATCGATCGAGCCTCTGCCTAATTTTCCAAGCTTAATATCCCCTTCTTTTATGGTAAAGGGGTGGTTTCTTTTAAATTGTCTTCTAAATAAAAACCCCATGTTAATATTTTTTTACCTTGTCAAATAATTTTGTCTAAAACAAAGCTAGCGCCAAGCGCTATTTAGCAGGATGAATTAAAAACACCGGCTTTAAACTTCTACCTAAAAAATAAATTATATAATAAATAATTAAAGTGAACAAAATGTTTAGGCCTATTTTCTCTAACATAGAAAACCAAAAATTACTAGCCGCCAGCGAGGCAAATGAGTTTATTTCAATAAAAATTAAAGCAAAAAAATTAATTACTAGTTCATAAATAACCGTGGCCAGAGCGGTTAGAGCCAAAAATGAATAGAGCGAACGATTGGTAAAAAAATAATTTAATAAAAAATTGGCGATAATAATAGTAAAGCTTAAACTAAAAAGGTAAGCGCCAAAAGACAAAAAAGAAAAAATTTCTAATAAAAACCCAAGACCGACAACCCAATAAACGGCGGCATCAAAACTGGAAAAACCTAAGATGAAAATTAAAATCACTAGAACTAAATTTAGATTGCTAGCCATGCCCGGTAAACCGCTAACCAAGGAAATTTGCGCAACCCCTAGGCCGATTATTAATATAATATTAGTAATTATTTTTGCTATCATATATAAAATATATTTACATCTATCTCAGGATATTTTAACAAAAAACCAACAAAAAAGCCATGCGCGTAAAAAAAGAGGGGCAAGCGTTATTTTGCTTACCCCTAATTGCTTGGCTAACCTGTTTGTGACCGCAACCCTTCAATAACTGGATCGATCGACTTTATATAATCAAGCGCAAGTTCGACCGACTCAGGGTCGGGTAAATTTAAAGGGATAACGCTCACTCTAATTTTTTTAACCCCTTCTTTATTTTTATACCATTTTGAAGTTTCAGGCAGAATCTTAACATATTGTCCTGCCAGGCGACTTACTTTTTTGTCTTGATGGCGAGAAACAGCATCACCAGACGAAACCAGCCCAATTTCACCATGATAACTTGAAGTTACCGACAACGAATCAACGGCCTCAAATAATGGGTCTTGCCCCTGCCTTGCTCTTTTTGCCGACATCCTTCTGCATAACTTTTCCACGCAATTTTTAATTATTTCTCTTCTTTTTTCCTTTTCTTTGAATGTCATTTTCGATGCCATTTTATCCTCCATCTGCGCGCTAAAAAATTAATTTTACGATCTCTATAAATACTATATTCAAAAGATCACTCCTCCTTAAAACATTTTAATATATGCTAATTTTATTAATTTGTCAACTACTATTTAATATTCCCCATTCGCTGGAGATTAAATAATTTATTATATAAACCGCCGTTCGTTTTAACTAGAAAATAAAAAAATTACTCTTTTAACAAATTCTCTCCGACTCTAAATATATCGCCGGCGCCCATTAATAAAATAATATCATCTCTCTTAATATACTCACGTAAATATTTTTCACATTCTGCTAATGTTGAAATATATTTTACTTCCTGCTTAATTCCTGATTGCTGATTGTTGTTTATTATTTTTTTAATCAAATCTCGGCTATGCACCCCGCCCTGCTTTTCGCGAGCCGAACCGTAGATATCTATAATAATTAATTCATCAACCTGGCTAAAACTTTTAGCAAAATCTTCAAATAAAATCTTGGTGCGGCTAAAAGTATGCGGATGAAAAACCACAGTTAAATTTCTATCGCCATATTTCTGCCGCACGGCTTCTATGGTGGCTTTTATTTCTGTCGGGTGGTGAGCATAATCATCAATTATGGTCACGCCCTTGAATTCACCTAAAATTTGCATTCTTCTGGCCGTACCACTAAATTCTTCTAAATATTTTCTAATTTTAAAAAGCTCTATATTTAATTCAACGCACGTGGCGATTACGGCCAAAGCATTATAAATATTATGCCGGCCGGAAAGCGTTATGGAAAAATCACCCAACTCATCCATTCTGTCATCCTGGAGCGAAGCGCCAGCGGAGCGATAGGATCTCGTTTCATTTTCATCCTCATCTTCAACTCCTAATTTTACTTTAAAATATTGCCGACCGTGATTATTTTTAATGCCATAGGCGATATAATCGGCCGCTTCGTTAATGGCATAAGTTATAACTTTACCACGGCAATTTACTTGGGCAATTTTTCTAATTATCGGGTCGTCAAAATTAACCACTAGAAATCCTTTATTCGGTATTTTTTTTATAAACTCAATGAAAACATTTTTATAATCTTCTGGCGTGGAGAAAAAATCCGGGTGGTCATAATCAATATTATTTAAAATTACGGCTTTGGGCTGATAATATTCAAGTTTATTTTGATATTCGTCCGCTTCAATTAATAAATAATCAGAATTACCTATTAAAGAGCAGCCATTAAACTGCGGTACTTGCGCGCCGACCATCACGCTAGGTTCAAACTCGGCCATTTTCATAACATAACCCAGCCAGGCCGTGGTCGTAGTTTTTCCGTGCGAACCAACTACGGCGACGCCATATTTTTGATTAAAAATATCGCCCAGAGCCTCGGCGTAAGTTAAAGTTTTAATTTTACCGGCTAAAGCCTCGGCCACTTCAACGTTGGTTTCAGCGTTATAGGCCGTGGAATAAATTATTAAATCAGCGTCTTCGGGAATATTTGACTCGGAAAAATATTCAACAACTTTTATACCGGCCTTAGCTAAAACCGCATCGGTCATATATTTTTCCAGACCGTCCGACCCGCTGACTTCAGCGCCATTAGCCGCCAAAAACTGGCCTAACATAGTCATGCCCACGCCCTTAACGCCAATCATATAAATTTTTTTAACTTTAGAAAAATCCATATTTAATTTAAATTTTAAATTCCCCGGCCTGCATTAATATTTTTTCTTCGTCCAGAGTTTTAACTTCTCTATTTTTCATAATAATTTTTCCATTAACTACCACATTCTCCACGTCATCAGCATTAACGCAAAAAACCAGATGAGAATAAGGATTATAAATCGGCGTTAAATGTGGCTTATTTAAATTTATCGTAATAATATCAGCTTTTTTCCCAACTTCCAAAGAACCGATTTCCTTTTCCATGCCTAAAACTTTAGCGCCATCTATGGTCGCCATTTTAACCACTTCCTTGGCGCTAATCGTCGTCGGGTCAAAATTATTAACTTTATGCAGAAGTGCGCAAGCGCGCATGTCGGAAAATAAATCTAAAGTATTATTACTGGCCGCGCCGTCCGTGCCAAGTCCAACGATAATTTTCATTTCCAGCATACGCTTAAGTGGCGCCACGCCAGAGGCTAATTTCATATTACTAATCGGACAATGCGCAACTTTTACTTTTTTATTTTTATAGATTTCTAAATCATTATCACTTAACCAAACGCTGTGCGCGGCCATTAATTTATCGGATAATATCCCAAGCTCATCTAAATATTCAACTGGTGTTTTACCATTATTTTTTATAGAGCCTTCAACTTCTTTTTTAGTTTCACCTACGTGAATATGAATACGCAAATTTTCCGCTTCAGCAACGGCTTTAATTTTTAATAAATTATCTTTTGAACAAGTATAAACCGCGTGTGGCGCCAAAGCTATTTTAATAAATTCATTATTTTTATATTGCTTCGCCAGCTCAACCGCTTCTTTTAAAGCCTGTTCAGGTTTTTTAAAATCTATACCCGTTATGCCAATTAAAGCTCGTAAATTAGCTTTAATCGCCGGATCGGCCATAGCCTCGCCGAAAAAATACATATCATTATAACTTGTAACTCCGGCTTTCAGCATCTCTAGGCAAGCCAGTTCGCTGGCCTGCTTAACGAAATTAGCATTAACATATTTAGCCTCAGCCGGCCAAATATGCTTATTTAACCAAATATCTAAAGGCAAATCATCGGCTAAACCACGAAAATATGTCATGGCTGCATGCGTATGAGTATTAATTAATCCTGGCATAACAATACTGTTGCCGGCGTCAATGGTTTGTTCGGCTTGGTAGTTTTTAATATCAGCACCGGAGCCTAAAGCCACAATTTTATTTTTTAATACGGCGATAAAGCCATCTTTTATAACGGTTAATTTATCTTCCATTGGTAAAATATATTTTCCTTTGATAATCAAATCGCAATTCATATTAATTATTTTAACAAACCTTTAATAATCTCCGCCATTTTCTGGCTCGCCCCTTGCTTCATGGCTTTACTCATATTCAACGCCAGCTGACCGCGCATTTTTTCATCAGACAGCAAATCTTTTACCATGTGCGAAAAATTTTCCGCAGTCAAATCTTTTTGGCTTATTACAATAGCAGCTTTTTTACTTCTAAAAAATTCCGCATTTACTTCCTGGTGCGAATCCGGCATGGGAATTATTATAGACGGTTTGCCTAAATATGATAACTCGGATAAAAACCCTAGTCCGGCGCGGGTAACCACTAAATCCGCCGCGCTCAACGCGCCTGCCATCTCGTCAGCATTTAAAAATTCATATTTTGCATAATTCGTTCCGTCAACCGGCGGATGTAATTCATAATTCGTAATTGACTTATCTTTCCCCGTAGCATGAATAACCCGACAAAACTTCATCAGTTCGCTTAAACTATTTTCCACTAATTTATTTATAGCCATAGCCCCGGTGCCACCGCCGACAACTAATACAACCGGCAAATTTCCATTCAAGCCAAAATAATTATCATTTTTATTTTTAGCTTCTAATTTTTTACTTCTTACCGGATTGCCGATCCAAACCGCCTTTTTATAATCAACTAAAGATTTTTCAAAAGCCACGGTTATAGCGCTAGCAATTGGCGCCATTAATTTATTGGCTAATCCCGCTTTAATATCCTGCTGATGGATTAAGATAGGTACGCGCAAAATCCAAGCCGCCCAAATTATGGGCACGCTGATAAAACTACCGGCGCTCATTACTAGGCTAGGCCGCCATTTTAGCATAATAAAAAATGCCTGAAAAAAACCTAATTTAATTTTAATAATATCAACTAAATTTTTAAAAGAAAAATACCTGCGCAACTTACCGCCGCTGACGGCTTTAAATTTAATCCCGGCACGCTCCACCATCACCCGCTCCGGACCGAACTTCGTACCCAGCCATAAAAATTCAAACTTCTCTTGTTCTTTTTTTAATTCATCATAAACCGCTAAAAGCGGCGCTACCGATCCGCCGGTTCCACCGCCGGTTAACAAAATTTTATATTTGTTTAATTGATTATTCATTTTAAATTTATTTAAAACGCGAATTTAAAAAATTATTTTCCTCGCGTCTGTTTACTAATATTAACTAATATGCCAATTGAGGCTAGGGCTGCGAGCATGGCTGAACCGCCATAACTTACCATAGGCAAGGGCACGCCGGTCATGGGCATAATATTAACCATACCGCCAATATTTATAAAGGCTTGCAGTGCTATCCAGCCGACAATACCTATAGCTAAAATTTTTCCAAAATCATCAGGCGCGTTCTTGGCGATAATAATACCCCGATAAAATAAGGCTAAATACAATAAAATTAAACCAACGGAAAAAGTAAAACCAACTTCTTCGCTAATTATAGGAAAAATAGCATCATTTTGAGCCTGTGGCAAATATAAAAACTTCTGTCTGGAAGCGCCTAGGCCACGACCCCAAAAACCACCCGAACCAACGGCGATTAAAGATTGATTAATCTGATAACAATATTCTTTCGGTGAATAAGACGGATCAAGCATGCACTTAAACCGATTAGCTTGATAAGGATAAATATTTATCATAATAATCAAAGCCACTAACCCCAATAAAACTAAAACTACCAAATGTTTAATACTGCCGCCACCAATAAAATAAACCATTAATGACGTCAAGGCAATAATAGTTAAAGTGCCTATGTCCGGCTGCAGCATCATAAGTAGGGCAATAACTCCCAAAATAACCAAAAATGGCCCGATGCCCCGCGACATTTCAGCCAGTTGTTTTTTTCTGCCTTCAAGCCAAGCCGCCAAATATAGAAGAAAAGTAATTTTAACTAATTCCGAAGGCTGCAAAGAAAAACCGAAAATATTAATCCAGCTACGGGACGTCCCCCAGGTGCCGGCGAGTCCGGGAATAAAAACTAAAAGTAAAAGGCCGATAGAAGCAATTAACATCCATAAAGCATATTTACGCCAAGTCTGATAATCAATGCGGGAAAAAAACCAAGCAGCCGCCAAACCTAAAACTAAACCAAAAATTTGATGTTTAAAAAAATAATAACTATCTTGGTGGGCGCTATAAGCAATCACCGACGAAGCGCTTGAAAGCATAATCAGGCCAAAAATAATTATAGCGCCAACTATAAAAATAAGCGGTTTATCTGATTCATGTTCACCCTTATAATTAACCAATTTATTAAACAGTTTTATTAATGAATTCATAATACTATCATGTCGTTTATTTTCTACATGGTCTTGTCCAATAAAAATACCACTAACCCCATGGCCGCGCTAACGCCGGCGATAACCCAAAAACGCATAACAATTTTAGGCTCGCTCCAACCAATGGCTTCAAAATGATGATGAATCGGAGAAGAAATGAATATTTTTTTCCCCCTGATTTTTTTGGATAACTGCTGAATAATCACCGAAAAAGATTCTATAACAAAAACTAAGCCGATAACGGGTAAAATCAAGGCTGAATTAGTTAGCATGGCGATTACGCCCAAAGTAATACCTAGGCTCATAGCGCCGGTATCGCCCATATAAAATCTGGCCGGATTAATATTAAACCATAAAAAAGCTAATAAGGCGCCGACAATAACGCCACAGAAAGCGGCTAAATCATATTTACCGGTAGAAAAAGCGATAACTCCAAAAGCGGCAAAGCAAAAAAGCAAAACGCCACCAGCCAAACCATCCAGGCCATCGGTTTCATTAACCGAAAAAGCCGTAGCCACTAAAACAAAAACAAAAATTAACATATAAGGCCAACCTATTTGATAATCGCCTAAAAATGGAACATGAAAAATATCCCAGCCTAATTTAAAATAAAACCACAGAGCGCCAAAGCAAGCGATGATGGTATAAATTAACAAACGATGCCTAACCTTTAGGCCGCCGCCGCCTAAAATACCTTTGCCTCGTACATCCAACCAATCGTCAAACAGACCGATTAAGGCGGTCGCCACTAAAGCGCCTAGGGGTAAAAGAGTCTCTTTGCGGGATAAAAAATTAAAATAATTTAAAATATCCGCAGAAAAAATTTTCGGCAAATAATAAAAAACAACCGCGAGAATTAAAACCGTCAGCCAAATTAAAATACCGCCCATGGTCGGCGTTCCGTCTTTATGAGCATGCATTTTTGTATAAATTGGCGTCAAACCGTTGGCTCTTATTTTTTTACCAAGATTATGTTTATATAAATAATGAGTTAACAAGGGGGTCCAAGCAATAGCAAAAATAAAAGCTAAGGTGGTTAAAAACAAAATTTTAATAATATAAAAATCAATCATATTATGTTATCTAAAATTAACTAAATATATAGCTAGCGTACCGGCAATTAAAAATAAATTAATCAGCAGAGAAAACCCTAACAATAAATGAATTAAAAATTTATTTTTTCTAAAAATATTTAATAATAAAACAAAATTTATAACAATAAAGATTAGGCCTAAGGTCGGAATGACATAAATATCTTTAGCGTCGCCAATTAAATTTACGCCCAAATTAACATTGTAATGTAAAACCACTAAATTTTGGCTTACACTATTATTAACATAAAAAACCAATAACCAGTTAATAATATTTAAAGTAAACAAAAATGATAAATATATTCTGACAAACATAAAACCAACCAAATACAAAACGGATTGGACCAGTTTTTCACGGCCAATATATAGATAATTCAATATTTTATAACCGTCAATCGCCATATATTTAAC
>JBAXOH010000026.1:0-8357 GCA_037133335.1 bacterium | reverse complement strand
TATGAACGATAAAGACTTGCTCAAAAAATTAAATAATTTAAAAACCATAAAACCCGATGATAATTTTAAGAAAAATTGTCGGGATATTTTGTATGCTCAAATTTCCGCGGGTACGGCGGAAAATAAATCAGAATCAAATCTAAAAACAATTTGGGATAGCCTGATGCCCGGTAAAATTTTTCTGCAAATGGCTAAACCGGTTTGGATAACTTCTTTAGCCAGCATATTAATTTTAGTTATCGGCGTCGGCGGCGTTTATGCTTCAAAAAATTCTAAACCCGGCGATTCATTATATATCGCAAAAATAATAAGCGAGAAGGCGCAGTTTGTTATGACTTTTAATGAAAAAGATAAAGCTAAATTAGGTTTGGAATTTGCGACTAACCGGGCCAAAGAAATAACCCAGGTTTTAGAAGAGTCTAAAGAACCGGAAGATAGTAAAGGTAAAACGGTAGAGAAATTAAAACAAAATTTTAAAAAAGAAATCAGCCAAGTTAAAAATAGGTTATCTACTATCAAGGCGGCTGAAAATAAAAATAATAAGAGTCAAGCGGAAGAGCCGGAAGTTTTCGGCGCTAATTTAGGTAAGAGCGATCAGAGAATGGAACTCGCCGAACCGATTAAGCCGGTGGTTGAAATAAAAGATCAGCCGAAAGTCGAGGTAGCTCCGATCGCTACGACCACTAAAGAAAATTTAATAGAAGAAGCGGAGAAGATGCTTGATGAAGAAAATTATGGCGGTATTGAAAATAAACTTGAAGAAGCTAAGCAAATAATTAATCAAGAGTCTAACGATACAGAAAAAGGTCAGGTTAAAGGCGTGAGTGAAACAGCTACCACCACTAAATAGAATTTTTAATTTTGTAATTTTTAAATAATACTTTAATTTTTAAAAATTAAGATATTAAAAAATTATTTATAAAATTGGAAATTAAAAATTATTAGTACGGGTTAGATTGTTTATCTTAAATGACGAATAGTCTAATCCGCATTAAGCGGGTTGTGGTAAAGTTTTAAACGGTCGATCGGCCTCGGGTCGAGACTTTACTAAATTAATTAATCAACTCGTTTTTTAAATTTTATGTCTCGGGTTTATCTCGAGATTAGCTCGGCGATTGATCATCTCTGGCTATTAAGCAAATCAGCAAGCTAACCCCCCACACTTATGTTAATAAGTCGGGAGGTGAATTACCCATGCAAATTTGCCAACCCCGCGCGCTTATTACTATAAGCGTGGGGGAGGCGGGATTCCGGTTGATTTGCTTATCCACCATAGCTCGAAAGAGCGAAGGTGGGCCAAAACATAATTTAAAAGCGAGTAACGACCCCAATTAAATATTTTTATATTTAACGGGGTAAACAAAATTTCTATGGAAAGATTCAAAAAAATCTTTGCCGCAAGCGTAATTTTTGTCACCGTTCTATCAATGAGCGTAGTCGTGGTACCTAATACCAATGCTACCGCTTCTGCCGGTGACTTAATCAAGATGGCCGGACTTTCGTCCGTCTATTACTTGTCTGCTGACGGTAAAAGATATGTTTTCCCTTCTGAGTCAACTTATTTTTCTTGGTATAGTGATTTCTCCGGAGTTGTGACTGTTCCTCAAGCTGAGTTAGAGTCATATCCTCTAGGTAAGAATGTCACTATGAGACCAGGTACGAAATTAGTTAAAATTACTACTAATCCGAAAGTTTTTGCAGTAACTCCAGGCGGAAGTTTAGTCTGGGTTAATAGCGAAGCCACTGCTTTAGCTCTATACGGAGCTAATTGGGCTAAGAGAGTTGTCGATGTGAGCGATGCTTTTTGGGGTAATTATACTGAAACCACAGGCACCGTTAGCGCGACCGCTTATCCGGCCGGAAGTTTAGTGAAGTTTGGAACTTCAGCCGATGTATTTTACATCAATGCTGATGGAACTGCTTCAAAAATTTCTACTGAAGCGGCTTTAGCTGCTAATAGATTTAAATTGGCTGATGTTATCACCGCTACTATTGCCAAACCGACTGAAGGCGCGCAGATTACTGGCGTGGTTTCAACCTTGACTGACACTGCGTCAGGCGCGGGTGGTTCTATTGGCGCTGGTTCGGGCGTAACCGTTGCTTTAGCTTCGGACACTCCGGCTTCAGCTACTGTGATTACTAACGTGGCTGCTACCGGAAACGGACAAGCCGCTGTTGCTTTCACAAAAGTTAACTTTACCGCGGCTTCCGACGGTGATGTTAAAGTGACTAATTTGAAGTTTAAGAGAACCGGTATTTCGGCTGATGCTGATATTGAAAGCCTTTATCTTTATGAAGGCAATACAAGATTAACCGCCGAAGCTTCCGTCTCTTCAAACATTGTTACCTTTAATAATGCTGCCGGTTTATTCTCGGTTACTAAAGGAACAACTAAAGGTATTACCTTGAAGGGTGATATGTTATTTAGCGCTACTTCAGGCAAAACCATTGGCTTTAGCTTAGTTGCGGCTACGGACGTAACCACTAACGGCGCTGCCGTCAGCGGTTCTTTCCCAATGGCCGGTAATCTAATGTCAACCGCCAATGCTACTGATTTAGGTAAACTAACACTTACTTATGTTGCTCCAGCAGCCCCTCAGACAATCGACCCAAACACCCTAGAAGCTGAAGTAGCAAAAATAACTTTTGCTAGCTCAGAACAAGCCTTAAGTGTTGAAAAGGTTGTCTTAACCGAAATTGGCAGTGTGCAGACCGATGATTTAGCTAATTTCAAGTTATTAGATCCAGCTGGCACCGTTATCGGTACGGTTGCTTCTATGAATAGTAGCTATGAAGTTGTCTTTGATTTAAGTGCTACTCCTTATGCTATAGCTAAGGGCGTATCAAAGACCTTAAGTTTAAGAGCTGATGTAGTTAAAGGTTCAACCAGAACTTTCTACTTCTCAATTCAGAATAAATACGATGTTTTAGTAAAGGATACTAGCTACAATGTCTATGTTGAGCCTTATGCGGGTGGAAACTGGCAGGCAATTACAATTGGCGCTCCTGTCAATATATACACCATCAATCCGGGCACTTTATCCATTAACCGCACAACCCTTTCGCCAAGTGGTGATATTACGAAAGATGGCACCAGTGTTGTTGTTGGTGCATGGGATTTAAGAGCTGCCGGAGAAGATATGAAAGTTAAAGATTTATCAGTTTATGCTCTTACCGCAGGTACGGTTAAAGGTGGTTTAGATAATGTTAAAATCTATGTTGACGGTGCTCAAATCGGTTCAACTAAAGATTTAACTGATACTGGCGTAACTGCTTATGATGGTACGGGCGATGCTGTTACCGGTTGGGGCTTTGGCTCATCTTTTATTGTGAAGGCCGGAACTACAGCTAAAGTGACAGTTTTAGCGGATATTAAGACCGCTACTTCTACGAGCTTTACTGGGAATGAAACTGTTAGAGTTTCAATTGCCACCGGAGCTTCTGATGTTCAGAAAATGAGTTCATTAGGTTATCAGGCCGCGATTGTCGCCCCAAACTGGGGAACGTCCGCTGCTTTGAATGTTATAGCTGCTGGCGTAACCGTTTCTAAGTATTCAGGTTATGGCAATCAGACCATAGTCGCTGGTTCTAACGGCGTTAAGTTGGGTTCATTCGTTGTTACCGCCGGTGCATCGGAAGGAATTAATCTTTCTTCTATCACCGTAGCTTTATCAACCGATGAAGCCGCGACCGTAACTAATATGTATTTGACTGACAGTGCTAATGTAGTTATTGGCACAGCCAAGAATGTTCCAGGAACTTCAAATATTTATTCTTTATCGCCGAATATTGCTTTAGCGGCTAACGCTTCAAAGCAGATTAATCTTTATGGCAATGTAAAATCAGCTTCAAACGTTGGTGCTTGGATTGCTAATATTGATGCCGACGGTTCAGGAGTTGTTACTGGCAATGCGGTTTCTGCGGCTGCTCAAGATATTCAGACAATGACCGTCGCCGCTAGTGGTACACTGACCGTTGTTAACGGTAGTATGCCTGATGCAGCCGTCTTATTAGCCGGTTCAACCGGTAATTATGTGGCTGAATATCAATTCAGTGCGACTAACGAAGGCTTTACGGTTGATAAGTTGTTGCTAGGAGTTACTAATAATTTCTCTACTTCAACTGCGGCTGTAACTTTGGCTTATACTGATAAAAATGGAGTTGCCCAAACAAAAGACGGCATGTTCCTTACCGGCGCGAGCAATGTTGCGCTTTTCACCGGTTTGACCATGTATGTTCCTGCTAATAGCGACGCCACTTTAAAGGTATATCTTTCTTTGACGTCAATCGCTAGCGGTGCCGCTTCCGGCGCCAGTAGCGCGATTACCTTGGATAACGCCATTTTTAACGCTACTGGTGATTCAGGCACACCTCAGACAACCTTTACTGCCGACTTAGACAGCAATATTTTCACCGTTAGAAAGAGCAAACCGACTTTTGCCAAGCTTGACGCCGGAACCGATCCAGTTGGTGGAGCTTTGTACAAATTCTCGGTTGTTGCCGATAACGCGGGCAATATTGATATTAAGCAATTAAGCTTTACTGTAGCTACTACTCTGTGTAATGTTAATAGCTTATCTCTTTATGATCCAAATTCTTCTGTGACTTTGACTGACGATGCAGTTAGTCCGACCACAGAAGGTAGCAGCGTCAAGTTGCTTGTCGGAGGCGTAGATAATGATGTGCTAACAATCAGTAACATTGCCAAGACTTATGAATTAAGAGGCTTGGTTACCGGTTATAGCGCATCTGGTGATAGTATCGTTGTCAGAATGACGCAAGATACTTTTGCTGGTGTTGTTAATGCTAGCGCCGCTACTATTAACGCTGCTAGAAATAATACTTGGTCTGATAGATCAGGTATTTCCGGACTCCATACTACCGCTACTACCGATTGGACCAGCACTTACTTGTTAAAAGACATGTCTCAAACACAGTCATTTAACAAATAATATTGTTGATATAGTTGAAATTCAGATATACGAAAAGCGCCCCTCCGGTTCATCCGGAGGGGTTGCTTTTTATATTTAGCCCCCTCCCGCCCGAACGACTGGCGTCGTCCAGTCGGGCGGGTATTAAGGGGGCCAAATAATTTTTTTTGACAGCGGTGTTGTTTGTGGTATAATGTAAAAATAAAATAATATCAATAATATGGCTACTTTTCATAAATGTGACAAATGTGGTAAAAATATAAAGGGAGAAGAAATAACTTTTTCTTTTGATGATATGAGTAAGAGGTTTTTTGATAAATGGGTAAATAGGTTTGAATTTTGCGAAGAGTGCGCGAAACCTTTAGCAGTTTTCGTTAAAAAGTATTTGGCTAATAATAAAGTCAATAAAAAAAATAAAAAACAATAAATTTATGTCTTTAACTCCCGAACAATTTAGTAAGTTAGTTACTAAAGATTATTTTGAAGAAAAATTAGCAGAAAAATTAGAAAATTTGGCCACCAAAGAAGATGTTAACAAAATTCTTACTGCCGTTGACGGGATTGCTAAGAAACATCAAGATTTTGAAGTTGAATCAGCCGCTAATGTCGGCGCACATGACCGCTTTGAAGAAAAGTTTACTAAAACCAATAGTAGAGTGAAAATTTTAGAAGAAAAACTTGGCGTGAACCATGTCGCGGCATAAAATTTTTTAAAATAGTTTTTTAAATAACCTCTCCGGTTTATCCGGAGGGGTTGCTTTTTGTTAAGGAAATTAGTATGATTTAGTAATTAAGTCCCCCTTATTAAGGGGGATTAAGGGGGTTTAAGATATGCGAAGGAGTTTTTTATATAAACCAAAATTAAAATTATTAGCAAGAAAATTGAGAAATGAAATGACGTCGGCAGAAAATAAATTGTGGTATGATTATTTAAGGTTAGATAAAAATAGGTGGCTAAGACAAAAGCCAATTAATAATTATATTGTTGATTTTTATTGTTCTAAATTAAAATTAGTTATTGAAGTTGATGGTGTTACCCATTTAGAAAATAAAGATATTATTAGCGATCAAAATAGAACCAAAAAATTAGAAGAATTAGGTCTTAAAGTTTTGCGTTTTTGGAATGATGATATTTTATATGGGTTAGATGAAGTGGTAAAAATAATTAATAAAGAAATAAAAAATTAAATCCCCCTAACCCCCTTTGCTAAAGGGGGCAATAAAAATATATGCCTAAAAACAATAAAATTTTAATGATTGCCGGCGTAGTTTTAATGATTGCCGTAATCGCCGGCGGGAGTTTCTGGTATTTTAATAAAAATGCCGGGAACAATAATAAGCAAAATGAAAAAATCGCTTTTTCTACCGGGTTTGTTTTATTGGATGATGAAAAAAGTTTAGTTAATAGCGAGCAGATTGATCTCGCCCCGGAAGTCCGCGCGCAGTTTGAAAAAAAAGTAACGGAAATAAAAGCCGATTTAATGACGGCCGTAGATAAAGAGACGAGGCTGGCCGATTATAATAATTTAGGGGTTTATCATAAATATTTAGGAAATTACCGCGAAGCTTATGACGCTTATTTACAATCGTTAAATTTAGAAAGTCAGGCTAGAGTTAGCTGGCAGAATTTCGCCGATGTTTTATTAAAAATGAAAGCGTTTAAAAGCGCGGAGATGGCTTATAAAAAAGCTATAGAGTTAAATAAATATATTCCGGAAAGTTATGTTAAATTAGGTGATTATTATAAAGTTATGGGAGATCGAGTAAAAGTTGAAGAAACTTATAAATTAGCGATTACGACGATCAAAGAAAGTATGGAAAGCGATACTTTAGTTTTAAGCGCTTACGCCGAATGGCTCACGGGCGAGAAAAGAAACGACGAAGCCATTAAACTTTATGAAGAATTGATAGTAAAGCAGCCGGATAATAAAGCCGCGATTGAAAGAAAAATTGAAGATTTAAAAAAATAATTATAAACCTAATTGTCATTGCGAGGAGGCCAATAGCATTGTCATTCTGGAGCGCAGCGATAGAATCTTGTGAAAAACCAATTAACGACGAGATGCTATCCCTGCCTGCCGGCAGGCAGGGCTTCGCTAACGCTACGCTCCAGCATGACAGTTTAATAATAGTTTAAATATATGCTCGAACTAAAATTAGAAAAATACACCAGAATTTTATTATACGCCGTGCCATTTTTGGCTTTGATTTTTATTGAGGGTTTTTACTTTCCTTTTATTATAACTAAAACCGTTTTTTTCCGCTTGCTTATGCAACTCGGCTTAAGTTTTTATTTTTTATTATTAGCGCTTAATTTTAAAAAATATAAACCGCGTTTTAATTTAGCTTTGATTTTAGTCGGGATTTTTTTCTTGGTTCAGCTCGTGGCCGCCATTTTCGGTTTGGATTTTTATAAAAGCTTTTGGTCGAGTTTTGAGAGAATGGAAGGCGTGGTCAGCCTTATTTATTTAACGATTTATTTATTTTTACTGCAAATATTTTTGCGCGAAAAAAGAGATTGGCTGTTTTATATTAGGTTAATTTTAATCGGGAGCGTCTTAGTTTCTCTTTACGGCTTAGCGCAAAAATTTAATATTTTACCGGTTTTTGAAGCCGGCATCGGCCGCGTAACTTCTACTATCGGCAACGCGGCTTTTTTAGCCGGCTATTTACTCGTCGCCGTCGGCCTTGGAATTTATTATTATTTTAATGAAGCGCGGGCAAATTATAAATATTTAACCCTGGCGGCTACGGGTTTAAATTTAATTGTGCTGCTTTTAACTTCAACTCGCGGCGCGATTTTAGGCGCGAGCTTAGGCGTACTGGTTTTTTTAATTTTAAACGCTATTTTTCTCTCGGGGAAAGTCCGTAGAAATTCGGCTATAATTTTACTCGCCGTTGTTATAATTTTTAGCGCCTTTTATTTTTTCCGGTCTAACTTCGCTGATTCTAAAATAGATTTTATAAGTAGAATGGCGACTATTTCTACGGCCGACGGTTCGGTTAATAATCGTTTAGTGGTTTGGCGGATGGCTTTAAAAGATTTTAAATTTCACCCCGTATTAGGAGTGGGCATGGAAAATTTTGATATTATTTATAATAAATATTATACGCCGGATATTTCGGAAAATTGGTTTGACCGAACTCATAACGTTTATTTAGATCAGCTTATGACCGGCGGCGTTTTCGGCCTAGCCGCTTATCTGGCGATTTTAGGCTATTTATTTTATTCGTTATTTAAAAATCGGCGGGAAGATTATTATAAATTCGCGGTTTTATTCAGTTTATTAATCGCTTACGCGGTTCATAATTTTTTCGTTTTTGATACTTTAAACACTTCGTTTTTATATATTTTTCTAATCGGCTTGATTGGTTTTAGAGAAAAAAGCGATAATAGCCTAAAAAATACCGAGCCTAATAATAAAG